>CAKRYM010000001.1 GCA_934427095.1 uncultured Bacillota bacterium
GATCTCGGAAATGGGGATCCGCTACTCGGCTCTCCCAGGTCATACACTGGAATTGGCCGATGCGCTCAACGAACAGCTTTCCTCCAAGTGGCGTGATCTGCGAGGCATGGAAATTGTGTCCTTCGGCGTTTCCAGCGTCAAGGCCAATGAGGAAGATGAGCAAATGATCAAGGAACTGCAGCGCAATGCAGCCTTCATGGATCCTACTCGGGCGGCGGCTCATCTGGTGGGTGCACAGGCCAGCGCCATGCAGGCGGCCGCCAGCAACCCCAACGCCGGTCCCGCCATGGCTTTTATGGGCATGGGAATGGCCGGACAGATGGGTGGTATGAACGCGCAGAACCTTTATCAGATGGGCGGGCAGCAGGCCCAGCCTGCCTCTGCTCCTGCACCAGCCACCCCTAGCGGTTGGGTCTGTTCTTGTGGACAGAGCGACATCACCGGCAACTTTTGTCCTAACTGTGGCAACAAAAAACCAGAGCCAAAGCCTGCCGCTGACAGCTGGAAATGTCCGCAATGTGGTGCCACAGTCACCGGAAAGTTCTGCCCCGAGTGTGGTAAGCCAAAGCCTGAAATAGACGGCTGGACCTGCTCCTGTGGGGCGGTAAACAAGGGGAAATTCTGCGCTGAGTGTGGAGCGAAAAAGCCCGCCGGTGTCCCTCAGTATAAATGCGATAAGTGTGGTTGGGAACCGGCCGACCCCACTCATCCGCCCAAGTTCTGTCCGGAGTGCGGCGATCCTTTTGATGACGGTGATCTGCAGGGATGAAGCAGGGCCGAAAAGTCGCAGTATTCTGTACCGTGGCACTGGCCTTGGCTCTGATTTTTGTGGGATACATTGATATGAGAAATCAAGGAGGTGATCTAGCGAAACTTTACGGAGGCGATGCACCGATGCAGCAAGACCCTGCCGTACCCCCCGGCACATTGAGCGGCGTCACATACAGCCACACCAGCGGCATGGTTGCCAGAGCGGATTTTGCCATCACGCTTTCGCCGGAGGCCATTCTGGAAACCAGCTATTATTCGGCGCTTGATCCGGAGACGGCAGAGGACGAGGACTGGTATCACCCGTCCACCAAAGAGAATGTCCCCATCACCGCGGCTCAGTGGTCGGATGTGGAGCAGATCATTCTGGAGCTCTACCCGCTGATGGAGCCCATCCCGGAAAACCGGCGTGAGGTGAAGCTGCCACCGGGGATCGAAGTCATGGATGGCGGGGACTCCACCAGCCTGATGCTGACCTGGAGCACAGAGGACGGTACGCAAAGCATCCGCTATTACATGCCGAACGACCGCCGGATCCGCACACTGATCGCTCTGCTAGAGGAGTTGGCCGACCCCATTGGGCGGGAAATCCCCCGCTATGCCCCGCCGGAGCTGATGGGCTTTTATATCGGGCAGTCCGGGGCTCTCTTCTCCAAAGACTATTCTTTTCAATTCGATCGGGAGCTGTCCGACGTGCATGGGGAAGATGCTCCATATGTCCTCTACGCCAGATTTACCCCGCCTGACCGGAATCGGGAGATCTGGGGGCAATGGACGGTGCCGGACACTATGTGGGACGACTTCGCTGCGTTTGCCCGGGAGATCGGCCTGGAGGATCAGCCGGACGGCAGATCGGAAAAACTAAACTGCACACTCTACTATTCTGACGGCAGTCAGCAGGGAAAGAAATTGGACAAAAAGATGGCGGATCAGATCCGAGACTATCTGATGCAGCTGGCTCTGCAGATGCCGGATGAACAAGCACAACGTTAAAATCCATTGATCAAAACATAAAACAGGAGGTATGACAATGAAAGGTCAAAAAGCTATGAAAATAACGTCTATTCTCATGATCATCGGTGGTATTATCGCCGCTATTGCAGGTGTTATCGCTATTCTCGGCGTCAGCGCCTTGGCAGCGATGGGAGGCAGCATGGAGGGTATTGGTTTGTTCTATGCAAGTTCCATTATTGTAACTGTAGCTTCTGTTATTCAGTTTATTGCGGGGATTAAGGGTGTTGGCGCGAGCAAAGATCCTCAGAAGGCTGCTTCCTGCATAAAGTGGGGCATTGTCATTGCAATTTTAAGCATTGTTTCTATGGTTATTGGTATTGTTGCTGGAGGGGAATTCAGCATTACCAGTTTGGTCCTCAATTTGTTATTGCCGGGATTGTATATCTATGGCGCAATGCAGATGAAGAATGCCGCCAACATTTAATCAGATCTAGAAAGGAACAGGGGCTATGGGACTCTTTGGAAAGTTATTTGATAAAAAGGAGTGTTCTATCTGCGGCGGTGAGATCGGACTGCTTGGCAACCGTAAGCTGGAGGATGGTAATCTGTGCAAAAGCTGCGCCGCTAAGCTTTCTCCCTGGTTCAGTGATCGCCGCCAGAGCACGGTGTCAGAGATCCAACAGCAGCTGTCCTATCGGGAGGCAAATCAGACGAAAGTCTCGTCATTTCACATTACCCGGACCCTGGGTGAGCGCACCAGGGTGCTGCTGGACGAGGACGCAGGCCTGTTTATGGTCACTTCTGCCAAAAATCTGGAGGAGACCAATCCTGATGTGTTGTCCTTCTCCGATGTGACCGGATGTAAGTTGACTATTAATGAGAGCAAAACGGAAATTCAATACAGAGATGAGGAAGGCGATCGGCAGAGTTTTAATCCCAAACGGTATGCTTATGCCTATGACTTCTACATTGTGATCAATGTCAATCACCCCTATTTTAACGAGATCCGTTTTAAGCTCAACAACGATTCAGTGGACAATAATGCAGAAACATTGCTGGACGGACCGAACAGCATGGGTTCGTTGCGTGGCAGTTTTCGGCCTAAAATTGGCGCTATGGGAGGTAGTTCTCTTACTTCCAACGCAGAGGAAGTGCGTGCCAGTGTGGAATACCAGCAATATGAGGCAATGGGACTGGAGATTCGCGATGCACTGCTTCAGGTTCGGCAGCAGGCACGGGATGAGGCGGCTGTAGCCGCAGCCCCTAAGACAGCGGTGACCTGTCCTTACTGCGGAGCAACCACCACACCAGATGCCAGTGGTTGCTGCGAATTCTGCGGCGGAGCTATCAACGGATAAAACCTATAAGCAATGTATCGCGAAAAAATGCAAGCAGAGAAAAATGAAAATGAAGGGAGTACACCATGAAAAAGTATGAAATTTTAGGAGGCAATCTACCTGTCGTTGTATGTGAATTATCTGCAGGCGAATCCATGATCACAGAGAGTGGCAGTATGAGCTGGATGAGCCCGAACATGAAAATGGAGACCATTTCCGGCGGTGGCATGAAGAAGATGTTTGGCCGGATGCTGTCAGGAGATTCTATTTTCCAAAATAGGTTTACTGCAGAAGGCGGGGACGGAATGATTGCTTTTGCCTCAAGCTTTCCAGGCGCAATCAAAGCACTGAATATCAGCACTGGTCATTCCATGATCGTGCAGAAAAGCGCTTTTCTTGCTTCTGAAGCAGGAGTGGAGTTGTCCATGCATTTCCAGAAAAAACTGGGCTCGGGACTCTTTGGTGGCGAAGGCTTCATTATGCAGAAGCTGAGCGGAAACGGCACTGCGTTTGTTGAAATCGATGGCCATGCGGTGGAGTGTGATCTGAGCGCCGGACAGGAGATGATAGTCAGCACAGGATATTTGGCGGCAATGGAAGAGAGCTGCACCATGGATGTTGTCGCAGTCAAGGGCGTAAAAAACATGCTGATCGGCGGAGAGGGTATTTTTAATACCGTTGTCAGAGGCCCGGGCAAGGTGATCTTGCAGACGATGCCCATCAGCAAGGTGGCTGAATTACTGATGCCATTTTTTAGCAATAAAAAATAAATAAATCAGAGATAGAAAGAAAGGAGAGCGGCAATGAAAAACAAGTTAAAGATATCGTGCTTGCTTCTCGCGATACTGATGTTGTTTAGCCTCACGGCCTGCGGCGGCGATAATTCACTCCCTGAAGGAGACGGAGGAAATTCATCCAGTCAGGAAATGGTGTCTCCCAAGACGATTAATACCAACCTGTGGGATCTGACCTATGATGAGGACGATGGCTGGGTCTATGAAGAGGATGATTTTTATGATGATGAAACATTCTCCAAGATCATCCTGACGATCCCCAATGAAGCAGGCGATTCGTACATCATCAATGCGGAGATCCGTGTTTCCATTGAGGATCCATATTCCTTCCGCAACTATCTCACCAGCTACGGTTTTGACGAGTATGAGTACGCAGTCAATCAGGCCTATGATTTTACCCCCGTGGGCGGTATCGACTGCCTCGAACAGGAAGGAAACTATTGGGGGTCTCCGTGCCTGCGCTACTTTAATCGTGTAGAAGGAGCTGGCGCCACTGTGTTCCTTGAGATCATCGGTGAATACGAGGACGAGCGCGTTGATAAGCTGCTGTCCGGACTGACGATCCATCTGGAGGATACGGGGAATGAGGATGGCCCCTGGTCTTGGGAAGGAGAGCCCTTTTCCACCGAATCGCACAGCGCCATGGTGGGAACCTACACACTGGATAGCCAGTGGATCCCCATCACGGATTGCATTATAACAAAGGAAACATTCAATCATGCAGCTGCTGCTATTGGAAATCAGGTATTTCTTCTGGTAGATGGTGCGTTGAAACGCTATGATTACGACGGTTCATCCCTGACTTTTGCAGAGGATATTGCACTGGATAGTGAATATGAAAACATTTCCGCTGACACGACAGGATCCCTCTGGCTTGGGAATTTCATGGAGCCGCTGATCAGCTGGAAGGATGGCGCAAAGACAGCATCCTATGATGGGCCTGATTATGTGGCCATGCACCCGTCCGGGACTTGGGGAATCAGTTGGTTCTCCAGCGCGGAGTGCGAGAAGATTACCCTCTCTGGCGGTACGATAGCAACAGAGCCCATCGTTTTCAAAGAGGTTGATTTGGTCAGCCATCTGATGGTCGATGAGAACCACATCTATGTCTGCGGATCTGCTGTAGATGAAAGCGGTCATAAGGTGTTTGTCTACGACACGGCAGGCAACTTGCAGCTGACGCTGGCAGATTCCGATGGAAGCGGTTTGGGTAGCGTCACCTTTGTTACAGAAACAGCAAACGGCTATCTCGCCTTAGATGGAAATATGCGTGAGGTAGTGCTCTGGGCAAAGGATGGCACTTATATTGGCAAAGCGGATGACAGTGATCTGTTCGGCACAAGTTACCCGTGGTTCTGCGGCGGGACGAAGCTTTCCGATGGCAGTATCCTAGTCATTATGACAGAGACCAGAGCGGATAAATCCGCGCAGGAGCTGGTTGCTTTCAAGCTCAGTGGATTTTAAGGAGGGGAAAACATGAAAAACACAAAGTTCCTTTTCCTGTTCCTTGCGTTGCTGATGCTGGTCAGCCTCACGGCCTGCGGCAAAGATAATTCGGAAAATACGGAAACAGGTCCTGTTGTATTGGAAGTCGGAGACTTTGAGCTGATCTACAAGGGCGCAAGTATGATGAAGGATTATGATGGAAACGACGCCCTCGTTTTGACGCTGGACTTCATCAACAATAGTAAGGAAACCACCAACTATTTTTGGTCCATTTACGAAACAGCTGTGCAGAACAACACGGAGCTGGAGATGGCCATAGTTTATCTCAACGTGGACACCATGGATACCGTGGACAACAGCCAGCATAATGACGTGGCTCCCGGCGACACACTTGAGATTCAAACTGCCTTTGAGCTGAATGATACTACCGGCGAGGTAGAGGTGACTTTCGAGGAGATGATCGGCAACAAAAACGACTCCATCACCATTGATCTCTCCACCCTCAGCCAGGAATCCGCAGAAAGCGGTACAGAGACGCTTACCGGCGGCAAGACCGCGGGCTCCAACGGGGAGGCCGATGTATTCAACGGCGATCAGCTGCGCGACTGGTGGAACGGCGAATGGTACGGCTGGTGGGTGATGACCGGTTGCTGGGGCGATTATGAAGACATGGAAGGCCAGTGGTGGGACATCTGCGGTACCATTGACATTGGCGAGGACGGTATGGGTACCGTCACCCTCTGGGATGTGGACTACATGAAGTCGGAGCCCATGGTATCGGCCTCGGTCAGCCTGAATGAAGCCGGAACCAGCGAATACGGTACCATGATGTCCGAGGGTGGATGGTTCATGAGTATTCCCCTGGAACATTCGGACTGGATCGTTGACCCGGGGCTTTTGGATTATCCTAACATGATCCACATCGATGGCAACTATGAAAACGGCGAGGATGAATTCTTCTATGATATCTACCTGCGTCCCTGGGGAACCTACTGGGATGATGTGACTGAGGAAGATTTACCCTACTATTATTCCGACTGGTATCTGCCTTTGATCGAAGCAGGCGAGTCTATGCCGGATAGCATCGGAGTAGGCCTGTAGAACTGAAGTGTCTAACAACCAATGCGTCTGTGACCGGTGCGGCAATATGAAAAACCTGAGCGTGCTTTATGTCGCAGGAGGTATACGCATATAAATGGGGGTTGCTCCCGCTCCATCGGGGGCGGGAGCAATCTAAATTTGCGCAATGGTATGGAACGGTAGAGTTTGAAAGGAGCGGTTATGAGAAGGATATCCAAACGAGTGATCGCATTTTTTCTGGCACTGGTTCTGATGCTGTTTCTCTGTGCCTGTGCGCAAAAGCCGCCATTGGGAACGGAAGTAGACGAGCCGAAAGTAAGTGCAGGCAAAGAAACGTTACCCAATATGATTGACAAGATGGATGTGCAGACCGAATTTTCCGAGGAAGCAGAACAATCTCTTGATTGGCTGCGCGACAGAATGGATTTCCCGAAGACGATGTTCGGCGCAGCGTATTTGGGCTATACCGGAGAAACTTCTGTTGGAGATTGGCTTGCGGAAGCAGATCAGGCGATGCTGCAGCAATACCCCTTTATTTCAGAAATCGACGCGGATCACATCATCGGCAGCGAGGGACATCTGTACTGTATCGTGCCGGTCGATGAAAATGCGACAGTTGCCATCAACCGTGTGCAATGGAATGAGAACACATATACCTATGAGGTTGCTGAAGTCCTCTATCGGTCGGAGAGTGGTGAACCGATACTGCTCTTTGCAAATCTCGACGGCGTTGCATACGAGGCCGACACGCAGCTCTGGATTACTGACAACGCAGGGAATACCTGCGAATGGTATCCATCGCTGGATGCCATGAGCTGTCTTGCGCCGTGTGTATCGGAAGCTGGAGAATACCTTTCGTTTGACTTTACGGAATACGGATGGCTGGACGCTCCTTCCGAGCTTACACAGTGGCTGAGTGACGGCTATAGCGGAGTATATGCCTCCGGACTTGGCGGCTGCTGGACGACACAGGCAACGGCATGGGATACGGACCGTACTGCCAATTACTACCTGTGGTTCTTTCCTGAGGATGAAGCGGGCGGAAGTGTCGATGTGTATTGGGAGTACGAGGGCACTGATCTTTCTGAAGTGATGTGGGAAGAGGTGTGGAGCGGCTCCTGGACGATCACATCCGTCATGGATGGGCCAAGCTATGTGACCATTAGTCTGTCCCTTGTGGGCGGTAAAAACTATGGCATTGTAGACGGCCCATACTATATCTCTGAGACATATCCGCTTCTGATCAGTCCTAGCGGTGAGGAGATGGTGATTGGCGCGGGGGCTAACGGCATCAGTCTGCCGTTTATGCCGAAGTACGAATCGCAGATGTGTATACTGACACTGGACAGCTGGCTCACGGAAAGCCCATTAGGCTGATTTTCTGCAGATTCCAAGGGGGACATGGTCTGCTTTGGTATGGAGCGTTGTAGCACCGGCATGGAAAGGAGGCATTTAGATGCCATCACAGGTAACAAATTATCAGTGCCCAGCCTGTACGGGGCCACTCCATTTTGCGGGAGAATCCGGAAAACTGGAGTGCGAGTACTGCGGCACCAGTTACGATGTAGCGGAGATCGAGGCGCTTTATGCAGAGAAAGAGGAAAAGGCGGCGGCAGCTCAGCAGGCGGCAGAGGAAATGAACACGGAACGGACCACATCTTCCGATGATGGAGGTACGTGGGACACCTCAGGCTTCTGTGCGGACTGGGGCGCAGAGGGCGAGGCCATGCGGGCCTATAGCTGCCCAAGCTGCGGCGCAGAGCTCATCTGTGATGAAAGCACGGCGGCAACATCCTGCCCCTACTGCGGGAATCCTACGGTGGTACCGGGACAGTTTTCCGGGCAACTGAAACCGGATTTCGTCATTCCCTTTAAGCTGAGTAAGGAAGACGCCGTAAAGGCTCTCAAGAACCACTACAAAGGAAAATTTTTCTTACCAAAAAGTTATATTGGCGAAAATCATGTTCAGGAAATCCAGGGGATCTATGTTCCCTTCTGGATGTTCGATGGCGAGGCAGAGGGTGATGCTTATTATGAAGCTACACACTCTCATACTTACCGTTCCGGTGACTATGAGATCACGGAAACGAAACATTACGACGTTTACCGGGCAGGATATGTCACGTTTGAGAAGGTGCCTGTGGATGCCTCTAGTAAGATGCCGGATAATCACATGGATTCTATTGAACCTTATGACTATAATCAACTAAAACCTTTTTCCACGGCGTATCTCCCCGGTTTTCTTGCCGATAAATTCGATGTGACAGTGGAGGAATGCCGGCAGAGAGCGGATCAGCGCTGCGAGGGAACCTTATCCTCGGCGCTGCGCAGCTCTATAGGACATTATGATACCTGTACGCTTAGAGGGGAAAGCATCAGCCTGAAAAGGGGAAAAGTACATTACGCACTGATGCCCGTCTGGATGCTGAACACCAAGTGGAAGGGTAAGGATTTCTTGTTTGCCATGAATGGACAGACTGGAAAGCTGGTAGGTAATCTGCCGGTCAGCTGGGGAAAGTTCTGGGGATTGTTTGCTGCCATAGCCGTCCCCCTGTCGATACTTAGCTCGGCACTAATTATTGTGCTGTGAGAAGGGGGTATCAGATATGAAGAAAACATACTCCGTTTTTGTGCTGATTTTCCTGCTGACCCTGTCTCTCTGTACGCCTGCTCTAGCTTTGACGGAATATGGCGTGATCTATGATGAAACAGGTGAGCTGGGATCTAATACTCTGCTTATGCAGGGCGAACAGACCCTGCCAGAGCTTTCCCAGACGCTGGGCATCGACCTGCGGGTGGATGTACTAACCCAAATCAGCTATGACAGCATCACCGATACCGCTGCGGGGATCTATGCCAGATACGATTATGGCTATGGCGAGGAAAAGGAAGGCGCTACGCTGACCATTCTGATGGAAATGCAGGATACAGGTACCTACGCCATGCCCGCCGACGGCTGGTGCATTTACGCCAATCTGAGCGAAGAGCGGGGCAGTAGCCAGGCCCTGGCCGACGCCATCTACAATGCGGTACAGCCCAATATGGTGGAGCGGGCGTGGAACGGTGAGGATATCACCATGAGTGCCACCGCACTGACCCAGGCGGTAGACGCTATGGCAGAGGCAGCAGAAGATTACATCCTCACAAATTGCCCACTGGACAACTCCGGTGAGGATGTGGGTATGGGAGCATCCCAAGTATCTGAGCCCACTGAGCAAAGCGGCGTAACTATGCAGTATGTATTTGACATCAGTGACCTCCTTACCTACGAAGAATGGGCGGAACTGGAGGCTCGGGCCGAAACCTTTTCCCAACGCCATCATTGCGGAATCTATTTTGTCATTGTGGATGACTACACAGAATATGGGTCTGGCAGCGTCTACGACATCACCAGCCAGCTCTATCATAACAGTGCGCTTGGCCTCGGTGCTGATCGGGATGGGTTAATCGTTCTGCTTAGCATGGATGAACGGGATTATGCCATGTTCGTCTATGGAGAGTACGCTGAATATGCTTTCGATGAATATGGGCAGGAAAAGTTGGAGGAAGCATTCCTCGAAGATTTTGGGTACAATGACTGGTATAGCGGCATTTCCCACTATCTGGATACTTGTGACGAATATCTGACTAAGGCCGAAGAAGGCAAACCGGTGCGCCCTTCTTACTGGGGGGGGGTCCTCATGATGACGGGGCTTTCCTGTCTGGTGGCAGGGATAATCTGCCTTTTACTTATGCGTAACATGAAAACGGTCTATCAAAAGGTGGAGGCTGATACATACCTCACCGCAGGCGGATTACACCTGACAGAGCAGTACGACCACTACACCCATACCACTGAGACACGTACCAAAATTGAAAAAGCAAGCTCAAGTAGCAGCTCAAGCAGCAGCGAAAGCGGTGGCGGCGGTAGCGGCCGTAGCGGGAAATTCTGACAAGGGATCTTCGCCATGAAGAAGTTGATCCTGCACCGATTCTTTCCGGCGCTTCTGTGTATGACGCTGGTTCTGAGCCCACTCCTCTTGGGTGAAGGCATAATCACTCCTATGGGTGAGAAAAGAAACAGGAACATGAGATATTTAGCGGAGTGAAAGGAGAACTTGTATGGGCATTTTTGATAAGCTGAAACATTCTGCCATGGATACCGTCATGACGGCTGCCACATCCATCGGAAATAAAAGCGAAACCTTTACCTTCACAACGCTTCCTGAGAACCTTGCCGAACTGCAGTCTCTCAGAGAGGCAACCCTTGATACCCCATTTCAGACGGCGGCGCTGACTGTCCTGGCGTTGTGTGCCTATGCCGCAGATCGACAGATCGGTCTTGATATGCTGAACTGGCTGCGCGGACCACGACCTTTGAACGGACAGGACATTTCTTTCCTGAATGACCGCTTCCGTGATGGAAAGACCTACCTGCCTTTCTCTTATTTTGTTGGCTCTACTGCCGATAACAACTACACGCCCATCCAGCCCTATACCATTCGAATCGAAAGCAACCATGTTTCTGGTGAGGAGCAGGGCTATATGAAACTGTTTATTCCCTGCGGTGGCGCGGATTCTCCTCGCCCGATCAAGCTACGTCAGCGTGGCAGTGATGGGAAGTGGTTCCTCTGGGAGCAGTATCTGCTCACCGGTGTCCGCACACCAAAGGCCGCCGATCCATGGGCGTAAAACAAATGGAGTATTCGCTGAGGAATCGAATCTGGTAATGGAAAGTCAGGATGCCTATGGCGATCAATGAGGGAAACTTTCGCATTTGATAGAGGGTGCCGATTATGAAAACAGTTCTATTTATATCATCCAATAAGATGCTCGGGCAAGGATTGTCGGCGGCCTTTCAATCAAAGTCGCAATTAGATTTTTTGTGGGCAGCCCAGCTCAATTATGCACAGGCTATCATGGGAGTCGATATTTTCCATGCTGATGTGGTGATATTGGATATTGTGGATCAGACAGATATGGATCAGGCAGTTGAAATCTGCCAGTCAATTCGCCAGAATGAACAGGGCGTAAAGATATTGCTTCTGGTTAGACCGGAACAAGCTGTTGTGCGCAAAGTAGCTGTGGACACCAAAAATACTGGTTTGGCAGATGATTTCGTCTTTTATGACAGTTCCCTGACCTATCTACTTGCAAAGTTGGAAGCATTATAATTTTTGTTGTATCAAAGGGATCTGCGTTAGAAAGAACGCATGTTTTGATAGATTGGTAAAAAGCCATCATGAAATAGATGGTAGGAAAATATATTGTTTTAAAGTGGCTTTGATCAATTCAGAGCCGCTATTTCTTTTTCTTTTGCGATGACGCTCATATCATCAAGAATACGGCAATAGAGCTGCCGGGAAGGTTTATGGATAACGCATGGATTTTGCCCTTTACATATATAGGACGCCTATATATAATACGATATATAGATCGTCTATATAAGGGGGCAAGCATGGACTTAGATAAAAGTTTAATTAGCGGTAGTATGACGCTACTGGTTATGAAATTACTGGAAAACGGGGATATGTATGGTTATCAGATGATGGAAGAGTTAAAACAACGGTCGGACAATACCTTTCATTTAAAAGCAGGCTCCTTATACCCTTTGCTTCATAGTTTAGAGGAAAAAGGGTATGTTTCTGCTTATGAACAAGAAGCTTCCGCCGGAAAGCCCAGGCGTTACTATCACCTGACAGCCCAAGGTCAGCAAGCCTTACAGGAAAAAGAGGAAGCTTGGCATGTCTATGCGCAAGCAGTCAAACGGGTGCTGGGAGGAGGGGTGTGCTGTGAGGGAGCCTAAAACCATAGCTGCTTATTTGGAAACCGTTGCGACGCAAATTCGCTGGAAACGGGCGCGGCCGATGGTGACCTTGGAACTGGCCCAGCATTTAGAGGATCAGCGGGATGCCTTAGCTGCCGAAGGATATGAGAACGCCGAGGAATTGGCTGTGCAAGAAATGGGGGCCCCGTGGCAGTTGGGGCGGAATTAGACCGCATTCACCGGCCTAAGCCCCAGTGGGGACTATTGGCGCTCACCGTTTTGCTGGCCTTAGCCGGGGTTATGCTCAGAATCGGGTTGACAGCCAATTGGGCAGCTTATTCCCTAGCTGTTGACCCATCCAAAACCATATTGGCTTTTGTGTTTGGTTGCGGCGCTTTGCTGTTTGGGTATTTTGTAGATGCTGCTTTTTTAGGCCGTCACGGTAACGCCATTTATTGGGGAACGTTGCTGGTTAGTATTACGGTGTTACTTCTTTCCCAGCGGATCAGCGGCCTTTTCTATTATCTCCGTTATGTGGAATTATGCTTCCCTGTGATCTATGGTTTTTGGCTGTATACTTGCCGCAAAAAAGGTTGACTGGGGTTGCTTTTCGCCATGCTTGGTTTAATTCCTCTGGGCGGGATTTGCTTACTTACTCCCCATGCTTTGGGATTTTTGCTGGTAACTCTGACGGGTTTTGTTTTGCTTTTGACTGCTGCTTGGAACGATTGGTTTGCCGTGGGCAAGCGGCTGAGGAAATCACCTTCCTGCCGGGATACCGCATCAAGATCAGCGTGGAAAAAGAATAACAAGAAAGAAAGCCCTACATAGGCTTTCCTTTCTTGTAAACGAAGCTTGTAAACGAAAACATCCGCAATCTTTCTTTCTCGGAGAAGGGTTGCGGATGTTTTGTTGAACATAAGGCCAGCGCTGGTCGGTCTATAGATTTAGCAGGGCTAGAGCAATACAGACCAAAACCAGGCTCAGCCATTGTCGGGGGCTAAACTTACTGTGGAATACCAAACGGTCAATGAGGCTGACCGTTAGAATAACTGCTACGCTATAAACGGGAAATACCACCGAAGCGGGTAAGCGCATTACCGCTTGTAACAGACACATGGTTGTTAATTGATTGGGAATTCCGATCAATAACCCATAGCAAATATCCCTTTTGCTGATGGTCCGTTGTCCCAGCAAAAAGTAGACAATACTCAAAAACAAACAAGTCAAAAAAGAATAAAACAGAAATAATCCATCATAGGTCGGGTTGCCGGCACTTTCAAAAATTTTGGAGTTGAAATCGGCCACCCCGCCGATCACCAGTACCAAAATCAGCAGCAAGCCGCTGGATTGTACGAAATTCTGTGTCTTGCCTTCCATGTACAGGTGTTTTTCTGGCAGATTAAACAAGACCACAGCGGTTAACGCCACCACAATGCCGCAAATTTGCAGTACACTGGGGCTTTCATGAAAAAAGAGAATTGCGCCAAAGGTGGGCAACAGTACCCCCAGCTTGGCGAAAATGGCAGATAAAGCAGCGCCGTTTTGGCGAACGCAGATTTGAAATAAGATCAACCAGACAATAAACAGGCAGCCGTTGAAAATGCCCAGTCCCAAAGGGAAAGCTCGTTCTGCCTCCCAAATCCATAGAGGCTGATGAACAAAAAAGGCGCTAAGCAAAACGGCGGCCAGATAATTGATCATTGTAACAGCTCTGCGATTGTGTAAATTCGCTTCTGAAAAACGCACCACAATGGATTCTACCGAGTTACAGAGGATAGCCAAAAGCAAAAACAGCACGGATTTATGCTCCTTTACGGTTCGGTTTTGCCTTTATGGGCCTTATAGATCTTTGAAATCCACCTGCCGCAGGAATTTGCGCAGCTGCGGATTATCGCATTGTTCAAAGATATATTCCGGCGTTCCTTCGGCCTCGATGTGCCCCTCATAAAGGAAGATTACCCGGTTGACAAAATAGCGAATGGCATTGAGCTGATGGGTTACAATGATCATGGTCTGTCCTTCCTTGGCCAGGTCATGAATGGTTTCAAAGACTTCATGGGCCAATTCTGGGTCCAGGGACGAAGTAGGTTCGTCAAAGAGTACGACCTTAGGATGCATAGCCAAAGCTCTGGCAATGGCTACCCGCTGTTTTTGTCCGCCAGAAAGACTGCTGGGATATTCGTTGATTTTGTCCAACAGATGGACCTTGTCCAACAAATCATGTGCCAGCTGTTCTGCTTGAGCTGCGGGCATTTTATGAGCAGTAATGCAAGGTTTTTTTACATTATCACCCACGGAATAATGGGGGAAGAGGTTGAAATGTTGGAATACCATGCCGATCTTCCCCTTGGCGCTGCGGGCGTTTTTCATGGGTACATCTTCTAATAGAATTTTGCCGCTGTCGATTGGTTCTAACCCGGCAATGCAGCGAATCAGCGTGCTTTTCCCTGAGCCGGAAGCGCCAATGACCGCCACTACCTCATTGCTGTCCACTGACATGCTGAGGTTTTGTAAAACTTGGTTGTTGCCAAATCTTTTTGAGATATCACAAACCTGAATCAATTTACCCAAACTGAAAGCCTCCGTTCTAACCACTTGGCCAAGAAGGTCAAGGCATAGCAAATAACAAAGTAAATGATCGCCACGGAAATGTAGCATTCAAAGGGATGGTATGTTTTGGCATAAATCTGATTGCTCAGCTTCATCAGCTCCACCAATGGCAGAACCGATACCAGCGAAGTTTCCTTAATGATGGAGGATAACCCGTTCATAAACGGCGGTACTGCAATGCGTAGGGCCTGGGGCAAAATGATGTTTAAATTGGTTTGCACAGGGGTATATCCCAGCATTTCCGCTGCTTCATATTGGCCTTTATCAATAGAGAGAATTGCCGCACGAACCACCTCAGACAAATAAGCGCCGCTGTTTAAGCCCATGGTAACAATGGAAGCGGTCATGGCCGAAATGGAAATGCCAAAAATCGGCAGGGAATAATAGACCAAAAAAAGTTGCACCAGCAACGGGGTGCCCCGGAAAAATTCCACATAGGCAGTGAGAAGCACGCTAAATACCTTCGGTAGCTTACATGTGCGTAGGCTACCCACTACTATGGCCACCAGCGCGGCGACCACAAACGCGGATATCCCAATGATAATCGTTATTTTTAATGCGGCTGGCACCAGGGGTAAATACTGGGCCACCACGGAAAAATCTAAATCCATAGAAAACCACCTACATTTTCACAGAGTCAATAGGCGCTCAGAGGGTGAGCGCCTATTGATTTACGTTTCCTTTTTCTTACTGAGCTAACCATTCATTTTCGATCTGCGCATAGGTACCGTTTTCTTGCAACACGGCCAGCGCTTCTTCCATGGCGTCAATCAGTTCCACAGCGCCTTTTTTGGCGACCATGCAGATGCCGGGGGCCTGGATGGGATCGTCAATTACCTTGAATTCCGGGTTGTTTGCGGCCTGAGCCTTGGCATAAGTAGCACCTACTACGATGGCCTCAATGTTGCCGTTTTTCATATCAGCATAGGCGTCCACGTTTCTGGTGTAATGGTTTAATTTGGCAACTTCAATCCCCATATCCGCCAGAGATTCTGCGGCAGTGGTTGCGGCGCAAGCGTCCTGTACGCCTACGACTTTACCGGCCAAATCTTCTTTGCAGGTAATTTCATCATTGTCTGCCATGACGACAATCACGTCGGCCAGAACATAATAGTTTTCGCTCAGTTCCACAGCGTCCGTAGCTGCGGTGGCTTCTTCTGGGGACATGGCGGACATAATCACATCAAAGTCACCGTTGTTCAGGCCGGCAATCAGGCTTTCCCAGGGAATATTCAGGCATTCTACTTCCACGCCCATTTCTTCGCCAATAGCCTGGGCCAGTGCGGGGTCAAAGCCCACAATGTTGTTTTGCTCATCAATGCTTTCGAAAGGCGGATATTCCGGGCACATGCCTACGCGCAATACGCCGCTGTCTAAGACAGACTGGAGGGAGTTGTCCACCGTTTCTTCGGTGCCTTCCGTACCTTCTGTACCGTTATTGCCCTGTTCTTCCGTGTTTGCACTCTCACCGCAGGCGGTAAGCAGTGCTAAGCCCATCAGCAGTACGAATACAATTGTCAACAGTTTTTTCATGGTGTACCTCACATTTCCTTTTTGTTTTTATTTTTTCAACAGAGTTTTCTCTGTTAAAAAGCGTTTTTGTTGTCCAAGGCCTTGCTGATTGCCGCAAGATGCCCTGCATCTGTGGGCCCGATGAATTCAAACAACAGGCCGTCAGCGCCTAACTTTTGGGTGAGTAAAGCCATTTCCTGTGCATCATGGCAAGGAATGGCAAGGAGCATACCTGCATCTTTCAGTTGCTTTAGCAGGGGAAGCTGTTCGTTGAAATCTCGGCGCCAGGCCTCAATATTCCAATAAATCCCCTGCAAACCTGAGCATTTGCTCAGTAAAGGCAAAAAACGGAACAAATCCGTGCTGTCCAGATTGAACATGCTATAATCCAGTCTGGCGCAGGCTGCTTCCAACAGGGGCAAGGACAACGTCTGAAAAACAGCAGGGGACAGCATGACGGAAATATCCGAACGCACGCCGTCAAATTTTCCCTCGGCCAACACGGGAAACCAGGAGCCTGATTGCCCGTAACCCTGTTCCGTCAAAAAGCGGTAGATGTAATCGTAAAAATCATAAAACAGCGCATTAAAGGCTAAAGCCGTATCAAGCACTTGTTCCGGTTGGCGAAGGCAGGCTTTGCAAAAATTGTTCTCTCCCAGCAAAAGGGCAACCGTGGTTAAAGCATCGGCGCTGGTGGGGGGATTGACAAAGGCCAAGTCCCCCACGGCTTGGCAAATGTTTATGTAAATCTGCATCGCCTTCTGCACAAAAGGGAGATCTGCACGAAACTGTGGTTTGGGCCGCTCCAAAAGGTCTGGCACAGAGGTAAAACGGATAAATTCCGTCTGCTCATGCATCTCAAAATCATAGCCCGCCAAGCAGGCGAGCGCCACAATATCCCGACCCAACATCACCTGGGCGTTGGGTACGCTTTCCCATAGATAATCATAATTCCAGAGTTGCTGTTGGATATAGTTCAGATGCCAGTCAGGGTTGTCGTCTTTTTGCCGGCGGCTTAGCCCCGGGAATTCCTTCGCCTTAACAAGGGGATGTTTCTTGGCTACCTTTGCATAGAGCAAGGGCTTGTCCATTTCTTTATGCTGCCAGAAATCCGCAAAACGAGCAGCTACACTAGGGTAATCCGGTTTTAATTGAAAAGATTTGCGCATCATTTATAGTTGAGAAAGGATGTGCTGGGCTTCGCTGTCAGGGTCTGCTTCGTTGACCGCCAAAAATTTTACCTTAAGGCCCGCCTGTTCTAACATCGCAGCAAGCTCTTCCATCATCACTCCAGGTTCTTGCAAGGGGCGAAGGGTAGCGATTTTTTCCGGCAACCCGTAGCCGTCGCCAATTTCCCCGTACCAATTTCCTGAACAGGTGGTGTTGACTGCACAGGAGGGGCTACCGTTTAGCCCAATGACTCCGGCGATTTCATAGCCATGCTGGGCAAAATCTTGCACCTGCTCAAGAATAGGCTGCAATAATTCCCGACAACGTTGGCGAAAGCTTGGAAACGCCAGCTGCTCTTTGACCTGCCCCCACCGGCGAATACCGCAGCAATGCTGCTCCACGCAAGGCAGTTGAATAATGCCATAGCCGGCGGCTAGTAATTCCGTTACCAGCTTTTGGCAACCTCCAGCTACGGTGGCGATTCCTTCTACTTTGGCGTTGACGTTTAACAGACAATGCGCCAAAAGAACGATTTTTTTTGCTCGTTTCATGTTATCCCGCCTATACTTGGTGTAAAATCACAAATGATTTTAAGAAATAATTTTATAATTTTCAACCAATATCAGGATAAACACTAATTTTGCGGTCTTATTTTATAAATTGATAGAAGCAGCAAGTTTTTTCTTCATGAAAAGCGGAAAGGATATGTTAAATAAGGGGTGTGTCTGGGAAAAGAATATCTTTGGACAAAATAAAACATCCGCAATCCTTCTTCGAAAAAGAAAGATTGCGGATGTTTTCTGGCTCCCCGAGTTGGATTCGAACCAACAACACCGCGGTTAACAGCCGCGTACTCTACCGTTGAGCTATCGAGGATCATGCGCTTTTTATTTTATGCTAAGGATGAGAAAATATGCCTGGTAAAAATTCCCTAATCCCCGTCTGACTACGCTGGTTTATCCGTAAAGGAGAAGGGATATTGTTATTTTTCCTTCAATATGATAAACTATTTTTAATAGGTTAAATGAAGCTAAGAAAAGCATTGCCAGCAAAAGGGCAAACGGTTACCCCTTTGCTTTGGTAGCGTATGATGCGAAGGAGGCATGATACATGACAATGGAGATTCAGGAATTTTTGCAGACCGTACAAGAGCAGGCTGCAGCTGCCGCCAAAGAATTGATCGAAATAGCCAAACCAGAAGCAGGAGAAATTTTTGTGGTTGGCTGCTCCTCCAGTGAAATCACAGGGGAAAGAATCGGCCATGGCTCTAATGTGAACGTGGCGGAGGCTGCCTTTGAAGGCATTTATCCTGTGGTGAAAGAAGCAGGGCTGTATTTGGCTGCCCAGTGCTGCGAACATCTAAACCGCGCGATCATTATTGAAAAAGAAGCGGCTAAACAATATGGTTATGAAATTGTGAATGTGAAACCCCAGATCAAGGCAGGCGGCTCTTTTGCTACGACAGCTTTTGCTCGCTTTAATGCCCCAGTAGCGGTAGAATATATCAAAGACGGCGCTTTGGGCTTAGATATTGGCGATACCTTTATCGGCATGCATTTACGTCATGTGGTGGTGCCGGTACGCCTTTCTTTGAAGGAAATCGGTTCTGCTCATTTGACCGCAGCTCGTACCCGGGCTAAGTTTATCGGCGGTGAACGCGCCATTTATTTAACCTGATCCTTTGATTTGAATAGACAAGACGGCGAAAGCCGTCTTGTCTTTTTATGCAGAAGAAACCAGCGGGAATTTCCGCTTTTTTCTGGCAGGATATGACGGGATAGTGAAGAAATTAATTGAATCTGTGAATTTTTTGGAATTCTCGGACTTGGCAAATAAAGGAGGAGTGGCTGTGGCTGCAGAAGCGCAGATTGCCATCCAGACCAAAGGGGTCACCAAGATTTTCGATCAAACCATAGCCAATGAGGATATTAGCCTGGATATTCGCCGGGGGGAAATCCTAGCGTTGTTAGGTGAAAACGGCTCTGGCAAGACCACCTTAATGAATATGCTGGCCGGGATTTATTATCCTGACGCCGGGGAAATCTGGGTCAATGGGGAAAAAGTGTCCATCACTGACCCCAGAGAGGCGCACCGGTTAGGCATCGGTATGGTGCATCAGCATTTTAAATTGGTTGATGTGTTTACTGCCGCGGAAAATATCGTCTTAGGGTTACCAGGCAAGATGATCATTGACCGCCGGACTTTGACAGAAAAAATCCGGGAAATTTCCTCCCGTTATGGGTTTGAAATCGACCCGAATAAAAAGATTTACGATATGTCTGTTTCGGAAAAGCAGACCGTGGAAATTGTAAAAATACTTTATCGCGGCGCTGATATCCTGATTTTGGACGAGCCCACCGCTGTCCTTACCCCCCAGGAAACCCGCCGCCTTTTTGCTATCCTTCGCCGTATGAAGGAGGATAATAAAGCCATTGTCATCATTACCCATAAGCTAAACGAGGTGCTAGAGGTTTCTGACCGGGTACATATTTTGCGCAAGGGGAAATTTGTGGGCACGGTCAACACTAAGGAAACCACAGCCGCGGAATTGACGAAAAAAATGGTGGGCCGTGCGGTTTCTTTGTCCATTGAGCGGCCGGAGCCTGTAAACCCAACCTTGAAAATCCGGGCCAAAAACCTGACCTGCTATAATGGGGAAGGGGTCAAGGTCTTGGATCAGGTGAGCTTTGATCTCTATTCTGGGGAAATTTTGGGCGTGGCTGGTATTGCCGGCAGCGGCCAAAAAGAGCTTTGCGAAGCCTTGGCTGGGTTGCAGCCCTTACGCACCGGGGAGATTATCTATTACAGCACAGATAAAGCCGGCCAGGAAAAAGAAGAGGATTTGGCCGGTGAGCCGCCCTTTGAAATGATTAAGCGGGGCATTGTCATGAGCTTTGTGCCTGAGGACAGGCTGGGCATGGGCCTGGTGGCGGATTTGGATATGACCGATAATGTGATGCTTCGTTCCTATTACCGGGGCAAAGGCCCTTTTGTGGACCGGAAAACCCCGCGCCGCCTTTCTGAACAGTTGATTGACCGTTTGAGCATTAATACCCCAGGTACTTTTACGCCGGTCCGCTTACTTTCCGGCGGTAATGTGCAAAAGGTGCTTCTGGGCCGGGAAATCGCCGTTGATCCCCAGGTGTTGTTGGCCGCTTACCCAGTAAGAGGGTTGGATATCAATAGCTCCTATACGGTATATTCCCTGTTGAATGAAGAGAAAAACCGCCATGTGGCGGTAATGTTTGTGGGCGAAGATTTGGACGTGTTGTTGCAAATTTGCGACCGTATCCTGGTCCTTTGCGGTGGCGCGGTCAGCGGTATTGTAGACGCCCGTACGGCAAGCAAGGAAGAAATCGGTTTGCTCATGACCACCAAAGGCGGTCTGCAAGAAGAGGAAGAGGCGGTGTCAACCTATGCATAACAACAAAAAAACAGAACATACGCCTTTTGTCCGCATTGTACGCCGGCCCACGATTAGCCAAGGGAAAATTTGGGCGATTCGCGGCGCAGCCCTGCTTTTTGCCTTATTGACCGGGGCCTTGCTTATTCTTTGCCTGGGCCATAATCCCTTGCAGGTGTATGGGGAAATGTTGAACGGCGCCTTGGGTTCCGCTACCGCCGCCAAGGAAACGGTGAAGTTGACCATTCCTTTGCTGGTTACTTCTTTGGCTGTGGCCATATCCTTCCGTATGAAGTTTTGGAATATCGGCGCAGAAGGACAAATTTTGGCTGGGGGCATTTGCGCCACCTATTTCGCCTTGTTTTTCGCGGATAAAATGCCCAGCTTTTTGTTGCTGATTGTTATGGCTGTCGCCGCTATGGTAGGCGGCGGGATTTGGGGGGCTATCCCCGCGATCTTTAAAGCCAAATGGAATACCAATGAAACTCTGTTTACGCTGATGCTCAATTATATCGCCTTGGGTATCGTGAAATATTTACAAGCTGGGCCGTGGATCAAAATGGAAGGGGGCTATCCCAAAATCGCCATGTTTGATGCAGCTGCCCGCTTGCCTGAGGTGTTTGGCGTACATATCGGCTGGATCTTTGCCTTGCTTTTGGTGGCGTTCTGCATCGTGTATATGAATCGCACCAAATACGGCTATGAGATCACGGTAGTGGGTAGCTCCGTACAAACCGCCCGCTATTCCGGCATGAGCGTACCCAAAATTATTATCCGCACCATGCTCCTGGCTGGCGCCATGGCTGGGTTTGTGGGCTTTTTGCAGGTGTCCGGGGCGGACTATACCTTGCATGAATCCACAGCAGGCGGCGTTGGCTTTACCGCCATTACTGTGGCTTGGCTTTCTCAGCTGAAGCCGGCAATTATGATTGTGGTAGCCTTTTTCATCTCCTTATTGGAAAAAGGCGCTGGCCGGATTCAAACGACTTTCGGTATTCCGGATGCAGCTTCCGATGTGTTGATCGGGATTATCCTTTTCTTTATGCTGGGCTGTGAATTCTTTGTCAATTATCGCTTGATTTTCCGTTGGCAACATGCGAAGCTGCCGCCGGAAAAAGAACTTGAGCCCATGGCAAAAGAGGAAACAGGAAAAGACCCCTTGCCGGAAGGAGGCGAAGCCTAATGGAAGTATTTGCCAATTTGTTTGTGGCTGCGATTTTGGCGGGGACGCCTTTGCTGTTTGGCACCATTGGGGAAATTTTAACGGAGAAATCCGGTAACTTAAACTTAGGTGTGGAAGGCCTCATGTATATGGGTGCCATTGCCGGCTTAGCCGGGGTGTATTTTGTGGAACAGTATAGCGGCGCTTTGTCCTCTCCCGCTTTGGTATTGGGCTTGGCTTTGCTGTGTTCTTTCTGCTTCGGGGCTTTGGGCTCTTTGATTTACGGCTTTTTAACCATTACCTTAAGAGCCAATCAAAACGTGACCGGTTTGACCCTGACCATTTTTGGTACGGGCTTTGGGAACTTTTTTGGTTCTCTTTTGGGGAGCAATTCCGAAAGCACGTATATGACCATTTCCACTACAGCCAGAAACGCCTTTGCCAATGCGCCCTTATTCCCGGCTTTGGCCCAGGCGGAAGTGGGCAGTTTCTTGTATTATGTGAACAAGATGTTTTTGTCCTATAACTGGCTGGTGTATTTCGGTATTGTCCTGGCCCTCTTTTTGACTTGGTTTTTGAACCGCACCCGCGCTGGTTTGAATCTGCGGGCCGTAGGGGAGGACCCTGCTACGGCTGATGCAGCGGGGATTCCCGTTAACCGCTATAAATATTTGGCTACGGTGATCGGCGGCGGTATCTGCGGCATTGGCGGTATGTACATTTCCATGGTGACCAGTAATGGGGTTTGGGTATATAATTGCGTGAACGGCCGTGGTTGGATTGCCGTAGCTCTGGTGATTTTCGCCATGTGGAGCCCTTCTTTGGCGATTTTCGGCGGCGTAGTGTTTGGCGGTTTGTCCATTTTGCGCATGTATTTCCCCTTGGGCATTGCCATGGAACTATATGATTTGCTGCCTTATGTGGCCACCATATTGGTGCTGGTCATTACCAGTATCCGGCAAAACAAGAGCCATGCCATGCCCAAACATTGCGGGCTGAATTATTTCCGGGAAGAACGTTGACTTCTGTGCGGGTAAGAAGAAACATAGAAACAAAAAAGCAGCTGGCATAAGCCTAAGCTGCTTTTTGTTTTGGGTAAGAGAAAAACGCGATGACGGCATAATTCTGGCAAAATCCCCATATACATGGCGTATAAGCCTGGGAAGGGGAGAAGGGTATGCAGGAACATATTCGCCAGCGTGTGCTGGAACTGAGCCGTTACATTATTGAAAGCCGCGCTACGGTACGGCAAACTGCCGGCGCCTTTGGCGTCAGCAAAAGTACCGTACACAAAGACGTGACGGAACGGCTGCCGCTGTTGAACGAAGCCATTGCTGCTCGGGTGCGCCATGTGCTGGATAACAACAAAGCTGAGCGGCATCTGCGCGGGGGAGAAGCCACCAAGCAGAAATATCTTCATTTGCGGGACATGACCCAGGGGAAATAAGCTCGCAAAGGATAACAAAAGAGCCGGTACTATGTACCGGCTCTTTCTCTTTTTTCGTAAGTTAGGCTTCTTTGGGACCTAATCCTAAGGCCGTCATTTCTTTCTGCATCCCGCGAATGGTCAGCTCCATGACCTGGCTTAGCTCCATATTTAACATTTCGCAGCCTTTGCGAATCACATCCCGGTCGCATTTGGCGGCAAATTTTTTGTCCTTGAATTTTTTCATGGCACTTTTTACTTCCAAGTCGCTGATGCCTGTGGGGCGCATCAAGGCCGCGGCCATAACAATACCGGTCAGCTCGTCCACGGTAAAGAGGCTTTTTTCTTGGTCGGTTTTGGGTTCAACATCGCAGCAAAGGCCCCAGCCATGGCTCATAATGGTACGGATTTCTTCTGGGGAAACCCCTTCCGGCGCCAGAAGCTCTTCTACATGCAGGCAATGTTCAGCAGGAAATTCCTGATAATCTACATCATGGAGATAGCCGATAGCTTGCCAATGTTCCACATCCCCTTGAAAATGTTCCGCCATTGCGCCCATGGCGGCGCTGACAGCCAGAGCATGGTGGAAGAGATGCTCTTCTGTGCAGTGTTTGGCTAAGATTTCTTTTGCTTGTGCTAAGGTTAATGCCATGTTACGGCCTCTCTTTCTGCTTAGTGTTGTTCTTTACATAGCCTTCTTCTATCTGTGGAAAAGAGGAATATACTAAATTGCATCCTTAGGAAAAGAACAAGATAACATTCGCCTGAAAGCGGTATTTTCCTGCCAAGGCAAGTGGGGAAAGGAGATTGCTTCATGGAAAAGGCCAGAAAAGGAAGAATCAAAACTCGCCGTAAGAAGCTGTTTCGGCTCCTTTGCCTCAGCCTTTTTTTGCTGGGACTGGCTGTTTACGCGGAATGGCGCTTGGCCCCTCGCTTAGCGGTATTGGCTGCGCAACAGGCTCATGCCATGGCCATGGCGGAAGTCGCCAAAGCAGCCAGACAGGAGATTGCCCAGGCAGAAGCCGTGAATTATCAGGAGCTGATGCATTTTGAGCGGGATGAACAGGGCTATATCACCTTGCTCACTATGGATACGGCCCTGGTAAACCAAGTGATGAGTGATACGGCTTTGACCGTGGAAGCGAGCCTGGAAGACATGAGCAAGGAAAAGCTGTCTCTGCCTTTAGGGGTTCTTTCTGGTAGTGAGATTTTGTCTGGCTTTGGCCCGGATATTTCTTTTCGTATGCGGGCTGCCTCTGCTCCCACCATTACCTTAGAGGATGATTTCCTTTCCGCAGGGATTAATCAAACTCTGCACAGCATTTACCTGAACATTAAAACCGAAATTCGGATTATTGTCCCTTTTTCCGAGGAAACCACGGAAGTGGAAGTCTGGCTTTTACTGGCCGAGGGCATTATCGTGGGCTATACGCCGGATACCTATCTTTCCTTAGGCAATTAGGGAAATTTTCAGGATGATTTCAGACGGAATCAGCCGGGAAGGTTTGATTATTCGAATCAGCTGTGATATAATACCAAAATGGAAACTCCAAGGTAAGGAAAGGAGTAGAAGAAATTGACCAAGCAACCTGTATCTTCTTCCTCTGGACAGCGTAGGAAAAAAGCTGGCCGTAAGGGGAATTATCCTTTTTTTAGTGTTTTACTTATTCTCTGCGCAGTTTTCCTCACTTGCTGCGTGGTGATGATCGGCTATGTTGTTTCCCTGAAAAGTGAATTACCAGAGATCACCGCAGAGGATTTGACTAATGCCCAGACCAGCTTTGTCTATAATGACCAGGCTGAAGTTGTAGCGGAACTGCATGGTGGCGAGGATAGAACCAATGTGGATTTAGCGGAAGTGTCCCCATATTTCCTGGATAGCCTTATCGCCAGGGAGGACATTCGTTTCTATTCCCATAGCGGCGTGGATTTCCGTTCCATTGCCCGCGCTTTGGTGGTGGATATAAAGGATTCTATTGCCAGTGGTGGCGTTACCTTTACCCAGGGCGCTTCTACCATTACCATGCAGCTGGTAAAGAACGTGATAGATGAAACAGAAAAAACCATTCCCCGGAAAATTAAGCAGGCTTTGCTGGCCGTAGAATTTGAAAAAAATTACGGCAAGGACGAAATCCTGTATTACTATGTGAATGAAATCTACCTTGGACCTGGGGTGTATGGGGTGGAAGCTGCGGCGGATTATTATTTTAATAAGAGCGCGGCGGACCTTAGCCTGTCTGAATCCGCAGTCATCGTAGGGTTAATCAGTAACCCTGGCCTCTATTCTCCCTTTGAAAATCCAGAAGGTTGCCGGGAAAAACGGGATCAGGTCTTAGAGTCTTTGGTGAAGTATAAGAGTGAGTACGCTGCCCAGGCAGAAGCGGCCAAAGCAGAAGAGATTCAGGTGTATGTGGGTGAGGAGGAAGACGAAAGTACTTATCAGCATCCCTGGTTCGTGGATTATGTCATCAGCGAAGCGGAAGATATCTTGAGCAGCTTAGGCAGGGATTCTTCTCTGGTCTATACTGGTGGGTTCAATATTTACACCACGCTCAATGAAACGGTACAAAACGCATTGGAAACGGTGTATAGTAATCCGGACAACTTCCCGGATAGCTCTACCGAAGATATCGTAGAAAGCGCCATGGCCATTACTAACCCCAATACCGGTGCGGTTGTTGGTTTGGTGGGCGGCCGGGAATACACGGCTCGCCGCGGCTTTAACCGCGCGACGGATTTGATTCGTTCCCCTGGTTCTACCATTAAGCCGGTGGTGGTCTATGGCCCTGCTTTGGAACTGGGGTATGGCACTGGCTATGTCTTGGACGATATTCCCTTTACCTTGGGGTCCTGGTCGCCTAAGAACGACGATGGCGCTTATATGGGCTTGATTACTATGCGTACTGCGGTGATCCGCTCCCGCAATATTTACGCAGTGAAAATGTTACAGGAAATCGGCTCGGAAACCGGGTATCATTACGCCAATGAAATGGGGCTGAATTTGGACCCCTCTGACGCTGGGAATTTGGCCATTGCCTTAGGTGGTTTGACTACCGGCGTTTCGCCTTTGCAGATGGCGGCAGCTTTTGCCACCTTTGCCAATGCGGGGATTTATACGGAGCCTTATACCATTACCAGCATTACTACTTCTGACGGGGAGGAAATTTATTCTGTTGATCCGGTGCAGAACGATGTCTTTACGGCTCAAACCGCGCATATGATGACCAGTATGCTGAAAGACGCGGTCAGTAGCGGTACGGGCTATCGCGCTAAGATTAGCGGTTGGGAAACGGCCGGCAAAACCGGTACCAATGGCTTGCCTTCCGGTCGCGAGGACCCGGATTATGCCGGGAAATCTGGTACCAAAGACGCCTGGTTCTGCGGTTACACCCAAGTGCTGTCTGGTGCGGTGTGGGTAGGTTATGATAATAAAAAGGATGAGAACGGCACCTTACAATATCTCAGCAATGTTTATGGCGGTTCTTATCCGGCGCAGATCTTTAACAAGGTCATGACCTTGGCTTTGGAAGGACAGGACCCCGTCAGCTTTAAGGATCCAGGTGGGATTTCCTGGGTGGATGTGGACACGAAAACCGGCGGCTTGCCTACGGAATTGACGCCGGATGAATATGTTCGTTCGGAAATGTATGTGTCTGGTCAGGGCCCGACTTCCGCTGGGGTCAGTGAATGGCGTACCGTGCAGATTTGCCAGGACAGCCAGTGCATCGCTTCGGCCTATTGTCCCAATGTCACCACAGCTTCCCGTTTGGTGGCTACGGTGGATCCCAATTGGTCGGATTCCACTATTTCTCGCATCTCTGACTATAGTTTGCGTATTTCCGATCAAATTTGTGAGGTGCATACCACCTATCAAACGGGGTTGCAGGCGGTATATGTCTGCACTGACCCGGCCCATAACGGTCAGTTGGTGTTGGCCAACGTCGCCGGCCAAGGCGGGGAGGGCGGCTGCCCAGAGGAATATGTGGAGCTTAGGTATTATAGTCCCAGCTCTATTCCTACACAGCAGTGTAATCTCCCAGGCCATGAAGTGACCTCCTATGGGTCCTTTGATGATCCCAATGATGGCAGCAATTTCCTGTGGAATTGGGGGAATGCTAATTCCACGGTAAAACCCAGTACCCCTTATGGCCTCAATGGCCAGGCCTATGATAGCTATATTTATCTTTCCTGGAGCGTGGGTAGCCAACCAGGAGATGTGGTGTATATTGTCGAACGTAGTCATGGAAATGACACCGAACGCTATCAGGTCAGCAATACGGAGTATCTGGATTCTTCCGTAACGGAAGGCGAAACTTACACCTATCGGGTTTATGCCTATAGTGCGGCGAGCAAGGCTACCAGCGGCTGGTCGGAAAAAGTCAGCGTCACTTATTAATCGGTATCTGTAATCGGATGATTATTTTATATTTGTTTTGGAGGTAATTACCATGTCAGGACATTCTAAATGGGCCAACATCAAACGCAAAAAAGGTGCTAATGATGCAGAGCGCGGCAAGATTTTTACCAAAATCGGTCGCGAAATTCAGGTAGCAGTAAGACAGGGGGGCCCTGATCCTGCGGGCAACTTCCGGTTGAAGCTTTGCATCCAGAAGGCGAAGACCAATAATATGCCTTCGGACAATATTAAACGCTGCATTGAAAAAGCCGCTGGCCTGGGAGAATCCGCTGCCATTGAGGAATTCTTCTATGAAGGATACGGCGCCGGTGGGGTGGCCATTCTCTGCGAAATGATGACGGACAACCGTAATCGTTGCGCCAGCGATATTCGGTATATCTTTAGCCGCAATAACGGTAACTTGGGGGAAACGGGTTGCGTTGGCTATATGTTTGACCGTAAAGGCCAAATCACCGTAGAGCTGAATGGGGCGGATGAGGACGAGCTGATGATGGCTGCTTTGGACGCTGGGGCGGAAGATATGGTCACGGATTATGACGAGGAAGAGGACGTAACCACTGCTACCATTTATACCGCTCCAGGGGATCTTGGGGCGGTGCAGGATGCCTTAACCACAGCGGGCTACAATGTGGTCACCGGCGAAGTGATTATGAAACCCAGCAATACCGTGGAAATCACGGATGTGGAAACCGCGGGCAAGCTCATGAAACTGATCTGGGCTTTGGAAGATAATGACGACGTGAACAATGTCTATTCCAATCAGGAAATCCCGGATGAGATTATGGCCCAGCTCTAAACAAGAGAGAAAACCCCTCCCTGTTTCAGGGAGGGGTTTTTGTGTGGGAACAAAGGTTTTACGGATTTTTTCTAGGCTGGTTATAGCCTTTGCAGGCTGAAGCCTTCTTCTACGCTACCCGTTAATTGGTAAGTAAAGGCGCCGCTATATAGGGACAAAGGTTGGGCCGCCAGATGATAGGTTTCCCCATTGGTTAAGGTGATTTCCGGGCTAATCTGCATTTCCGTAATTTCTTCTTGGGCCAGATCAGCTGAGGCAAAAGTAAAGTTCAATGTCTCTCCAAAGAAAAACGGGCTTTCGTCAGCATGGATAGTGCCTTGGCTGGTAATCAACTCCCCATTCACAGATAAAGAAAGGGCCAGGGCAAAGATTTCCGCTTCCGTATGATTGGTAATGGTTAAATCTAATTGATCTGTATTGGTTTGGGGTAGGGGCAAAGGCAGGGAAGAATTGCTACGCCCCAAATGGCGTAGAAGTCCTTCTAGCTGGGAGGGAGCAGTGGCAAAGCTTTTGATCTCCTGTCCCAGGTCTTCTGTGGCCATTGCGGCACTGATGCTTAGCGTCTTTTCTCCTGTGGAGGTGGTATAGATCCAGTTAATCTGATCCAGATTACCGATTAAGGCCAAAAGCAGATAAGCGTCTTGGGCCATCAATTCCTCTGCGGCAGCAATTTCCCCTGGGGAAAATTCCTTTTCCAACAGAATGTCCCAGGCATAGGGCTCACCTTCTGTATGCAGCTGATTGGTGTAGCTGCCCAGTTGCTGACTAACGGAAAGCAGTTCCGCTAACTGGGTGATGGCCGGGGCGTCCCCCACATAAGGAGTCTGGGTGGCGTAGAGGGCATTGGTCAATAGGGAGATTTCTTGACCTTGCTCCCAAAGAAGCCGGTCGCCTAAATAAACTTGCGTAATGGGCGCGGAAGCAGTATAAGAAAGGGTAAAATCTCCTTGATGGAAGGGGGAGGCTAACACCGTATATACGGTCAGCTGTACCATGCCCGGTTCTACTTCCTGCCAACGACAGCGGGCAAAGGCAGCAGCGAAGCTCATCAAGGTACCTTCAATTTCCACGGTATTTTCCTCTACCTGCGTATTACAGTATACCAGATTAGGATCAGCCTTTTGCCCCAGGAAAAACAGTTTCACCCCCAATAGCCCCAAAGCCAGGACTAAAGTGAGCAAAATACCCCAGCAAAGCCGGCGGCGATTCTTCCGCTTGATTTGGCGTAAATAGTCTACCTGCGGCTGGGTGTCGGCCAAAGTTTCCGTAGGCGTTTGCATATTCTCTAGGATAGCTTGGCAAGCGGGGCAATGGGCCAGATGGCTAGCAATGGCTTCATTGCTCACTGGGCTGGTTAGCCCATCCACATAGGAGGGAAGCAAGTCCCGGATAATCTCACAGCGAATGGTTTCCTTCATCATGGTTCAACTCCTTTTTGATCCGTTCTTTCCCCCGGTAATAGGTAACCCTGGCCCAGTTTTCCGAGCGGGACAAAATTTGGCCAATTTCCCGGAAGGAGAGCTGCCCGAAAATGCGGAGGTACATCACTTCCCGTAACGGTTCCTCCAGCTGATGGAGATGGGTTAACAGCGTTAAGCGAAAATCTTGTGCCAATAGGGCTTCCTCTGGGGAAGAAGAAGCGCTGTTCTGCTGCTTTTCCTCCTCCAAGGCTGCGGCGGGCGGATGCTTCCTGTTATAGGCCAGTAAGGTGTGTTTGGCAATGGCTGAGAGCCAGGTCAACACTTGGCAGCTCCCGTCAAAGCGGTCTGCGCTTTTTACTGCTTGATAAAAGGTTTCCTGGGTCAATTCCTCTGCCAAATCCGGTTGCCGGGTTAAGGAAAGGAGATAGGCGTATATGGCTTGGGCATAGGTTTGGTAAAGCGTTTCCATGGGGGGCATAGCGCCGCCTCCTTTCTTGTTTTATGGATTAATGACGAAAAATCAGGTTTCGTTACAGGCAAAGAAAAATTTTTTTCTGTTTTTTTTTGCTTGCGGCTTAGCCTCGATTATACCAAGCTGTGCAAAGAAAAACAATGACCTAGGGTGCGTATGAAACTGGCCTTTGCTGCATAAAACGAAGCATGGATACTTTTCAGCGCAGACCAGCTCCACGTCGGAGCGGCAGAAGAAAACAAAATAAACCCATTTTTTGGGGCAAAAAACGGGATAACTTGGACAAGGACAAGAATCAGGATCAGTTTTCCTTGGCTGCGGTCATTCTAACCCTTGCTTTTGTTTTGGGCTTGTCCTTAGGGATGGGGCTACCGCAACTTTCGGCAGAAGCAGACGCTGCTCCGCTAATCGATGATACGGAGGCTTTGCTGATTTTACCCTGGGAAAAAGAGGAAGAAGATCCTGCACAAGCCCCAGAGGGCGCCATGGCGGTGATTTATTGTACCCATGCCAGCGAGGAATACGCGGGAGAAACCAGGGTTAATGGGGAACCTGGCGGCGTCATGGATGTGGCGGCGGCTTTGGCAGAGGGGTTGGAAAGTTATGGCGTTACGGTGATTTTTGACCAACAGCTGCATGATTGCCCCAGCTATGATGATGCCTATACCTCTTCCTTGGCTTCCTTAACCTCGATTTGCGAGGAATACCCGGAAGCGGAATTGCTGATTGACGTGCATCGAGACAGCGCCATTCCCGGGGTAGACACTACTTTGACCCAAGGGGACAAAAGCTATGCCCGCATGATGTTTGTGGTGGGCACCAATGAAAAGCTGGAGCATCCGGATTGGGAAACCAATTACGCTTTTGTGAAGGATGTTTGTGCTGAGCTGGAGCAATTGGTCCCCGGCATTACCAGGGAAGAGCGCGTGTATAGCGGCCGGTATAATCAGCATATGGGTAAACATGCCATTTTGGTGGAATTTGGTACCAATGAGAATGAGAAGGAGGAAGCCATTGCTTCCGCAGAAGTCTTGGCAGAGGCTTTATGCTTGGCTGAAGGTTGGATTACGGCGGAATAAAAATTTTCTTGGGAAAAAACAAATAATGTGCTATACTATATAAGATACAGAAAAATTAGACACAGCAAATGAGGAGGTGCAAAGTTTGTCCAAGCTGGAGAAAGGTCTGGTCTTTCGTGCCGCGGCATTTTTAATGCTGGTGCAAGTCCTCTCCCGGGTATTGGGATATGCCAGGGATGTGGTGCTGCTGAACATGTTCGGCCAGTCCTATGTGACAGACGCCTATAACGCAGCCTTTTCCATTCCCGATTTTCTTTATACCGTGTTGATCGGCGGTGCCATTAGCTGCGCCTTTATTCCGGTCTTTTCTTCTTATATTGCCCGCCATGAGGAAAAAGAAGCTTGGCGGGTTAGCTCCATTTTTACTAGCTGGATTTTGCTATTCTTGGCTGTGGGGCTAATCATTGCCTTTATCTTTACGCCCCAGCTGTTGCGGATGCTGACGGATTATACCGGAGCAGAGTTGGATTTGCCGGTGTTGTTGACCCGCATCACCCTGATTCAGGCCTTATTTATGTCCCTTTCCGCCATCAGTACCGGGGTTTTGCAGTCTCATCAGCATTTTACCTGGCCGGCTTTGGGCACCTTGTTTTACAATATTTGCATTATTCTGGGGGGCATTTTCCTTTCTCCCATCATTGAAGCCCGCTGGCCCGGTTATGGGGTAGCAGGCTTTTCTATTGGTGTGGTGATTGGTTCAATCATCACCTTGGCAGTACAGATTCCGGTCTTGAAAAAGGTCGGCTTCCGTTGGTTTTTCCAGCTGGATACCCATCACCCTGGTCTGCATCAGCTGGTCAAGCTCATTATTCCAGTGTTGATTGGCCTTTCCGTGTCCCAGATCAATCTCTTTGTTACCCAGAAATTGGCTACTGGTTTGGACGATGGTGTGTATACGGCTTTGCGTACGGCAAACCGTTTTATGCAGTTGCCTCTGGGCATTTTTGCCACTGCCATTGCTACGGCGATTTTCCCTTCCATGACCACTCAGGCTGCGGTTGGGGACATGCAGGAGATGAAAAAAAGCCTTTCCTTGGGGGTACGCACGGTTTTGTTCGTGACTTTCCCTGCGGCTGTAGGCTTAGGGTTAATTGCGCAGCCGGTGATTCGCCTGCTTTATGAATTTTCTGGTAATTTTACGGCCACGGATACAGTTTTGGCTGCCCAGGCCTTAATTTGGTATTGCGTAGGTTTGCCGGGGTATGCAGCGGTGCAGGTGATTATTCGCGGCTTTTATGCCATTCAAAATACCGTAACCCCAGTGGTGGTCAGCGCCATGGCCATTGTCATCAATATCGCGTTTTCCTTGCTTTTGGTGGGGTCCTGGCAGCATGTGGGACTAGCCCTGGCTTATTCCTTGGCTGGTATCGCCCAATGTGTATTGCTGGTGATTTTCCTCAG
>CAKRYM010000002.1 GCA_934427095.1 uncultured Bacillota bacterium
CTTTTAGACGGCAGAAGCCGCACCTTGGAAGAAGTGGGGCAGAATTTCGGCGTCACCAGGGAGCGTATCCGTCAGATCGAAGCCAAGGCTTTGCGGAAATTGCGCCATCCCAGCCGCAGCAAAAAGCTAAAGGATTATTTGGATTAACCGAAAAACCAAAAAAGAAAAGACACAGGGTTTTCCCTGTGTCTTTTTGTTTGGCTTAGCTGGGATGGCTATTTTTTCTCCCAAGCTTTGGCGATTTCCCGCCATTCTTTTTCGGAGGTCGCCGGGGCATTATTCTTGCAGCCCTCAAACTGGAGATAAGGCGGGGTCCAGGCGCCTCTTTCCTGTAAGCGGCGGATATTGCCCCGATAAATCTCGTCCACTTCCGAATGATGCTTAGGCATGTCGTTTAGCCAGAGATTCTTGGGATGAATGGGCTCGTCATACATATGGCGGAAGAGCTCGGTACGAAGATCCTTCATCCAATTGGAATTCAGATTCATGGCTCTAAACTGCCTAAGCTGCTCAATATCAATCATCGCCGCCACAATGGCATTATTGCCCGAAGCGTTATAAGAGATGATATTCCCCAAATAATCGCAAATATGGGAATTGCCGCCCCCCACGTCAAAGGGATGCTCCATCTCCGGCGTCACATACACGGGCCCCACATTGGGGCAAACCATGTAGAGGGAGTTGAACTGGGCATGGCCCTGATTCTGTATCATCCAGCCGCCGCCCCCAGGATAGCCGGAACCAGTCATGGGCATGGCCTCGCTGGGGCGATACACCACTTCCGCGCCATTAAAGGCCAAAGCCCGCACCGCTTCCGGATATTCCCCGTCGCTACAGCAAATGGTGCCGATATTGCCAATTTCTTCCGAACGGTAAACCGGGTAAAAAGCGTCGATGCCGTCCCCGAACAGCTCCACCCAGCGGTCGTACACGTCATGGGGCGTGCAGGAACGTTCCCGGCACCAGATATGGTTTTTAGCGGCTTTATGCACCACTTTCCCTTCTGGGCTAATGATGAACATGGTGTTGAAATAGCGATCCTCTATCACTTCCGGCCAGCGGGCTTTGCACTGGACAATGATATGGGTCTTAAACTGTTTGGCCAATGCACCCAGGCGTTCTGTTTCTGGGCCGGGGATGTCGATAAACATTTCATCGGCGCAAAGCTTATGGGGCAAATCAAAGACCTCGTCCGTGAAGCCGGTCAGGGCTCCTTCTGCCAAAGCGATCAGCTTCACGGGGAAATTGATATCCACCGTGGAAACTGCCCCTTGAATCATATATTCGATATTATCCAGATTGCGCTGAATATCCGCCCGTTTGCTGATCCCATAAGACACTGAGGAAATGCCCACAGCCAAATAGGGGGCAATGGGTTTTCTTTCTGTCATAAGCGAACCTCCTTTACGCATGGTTTATCCTATGCTTGGGCTTGGGTGGGATTCCCCCCAAGCCCAAGCCAAAAAGAGCGGGTTTTCCAGGAAAGGAAAACCTGCCGCCGTAGCAAAGACGGCAGGCTTTTTCTTTATGCGGTATTGCCCTATTGCTCATGGGCGATTTCTTCTGCGGAAGCAGAGGTGAAGCCTTCAATGGGCCGTTTGAAGCCTCGGCTCCAAATCAGCAAATAGATAATGCCCAAAGCCAGCCAAGAGAAACCGATCAATTTGGCGTTGGCGCTCAGATTCAACCAAAGCAGCACGCAAATGAGGAAACCGACCCCAGGCATAACCAGGTATTTTAGGATATCCCCAAAGCTTTTCTGCCGTTTCTGTTTAAAGAAGAAATAGATCACGCAGCCCAAATTCACCATGACAAAAGCGAACAAGCCGCCGAAATTGATGATGGGAATCACGTCCCCTAAGGTCATATTGCTGAACACCAAATACACCACGGTGAGCATGAGCACGTTCCAGACCGGCACGCCTTTTTTATTGGCATAGCCAAAGACCTTTTTGGGCAGGACGCCGTCACGGCCCATACCATAAAGGACACGGGTGGCGCCGGCAATCATATCCAAGGAAAAGGCGAAGCTGCAAACCACCAGCGCAATGCTGATTAGGGTCACCATGAGATTGCCGCCGGCTGCAAAGGCCACGTCCACGAAAGCCGCGTCCGGGTCTGGGAAAGCGGTGTAATCCGGGTAAACGCATTGGCCGATAAAGGCCGTTACCGCAAAGATCGCCGCCATGACCAGGCAGGAAATAATGGTGGAGCGAGGCAGAGTCCACTGGGGCCGTTTGATTTCTTCCGCCAAGGTGGTGATGGTATCAAAACCCAGGAAGGAGAAACAAGCCACGGCAGTACCGGCAATGATTAAAGCCGGGTCAAAGGTTTCCGGATTAATCAGGGCTTTGCTGGTAATGCCCCAGCCCACACCGGAACCAGCGGCGCCAAAGGCAGCCACGATGAAATAGACGATCACCGCAAAGCCGAAAATGGTGATAATATTATTTACACTGGCAATGCTTTGAATCCCCAACAGATTAATGATACAAATCAGGATAATAGAAACGATTAATACCGTAGTATAATCCCAGCTGGGGAAAAGCTGGCAAGCGTAAATGGCCAGCATAATGTAATTCATCAACGGGAACAGGATGTAGTCCAGCAAAATGGCCCAGCCCGTCACAAAGCCCACATAAGGATGGACGCCGCTGCCCACAAAGGTGTAGGACGAACCGGCCCGGGGGAATTCCGCCCCCATGACACCGAAGCTCCAGGCCGTAAAGGTCATAGGAATGGCAGCCAAAAGATAGCACAAAGCCATATGTCCAGCGGAAAGAGGCATCACCGTGCCCCAAACCCCAGCCGGGGCAATGGGGAACATGACCCCTAACCCAAAGAGGATACAGGTTAGCAAACCGATTTTTCTTTTCGTTAATCCTTGTTGTTCAACCATCGTTTACCTCCTTTTCTTTTCCTTTCCTGGGGGAGGGAAAAGCTTGCTTTTCACCTCAAAAACACGCTTCTTTCATTTAGCATACACCTTCCAGTAAGGGCAGGGTCAATGGAGAGGCCAAGTTTTTTGGCAAAAAAAAGAAAAAGCCCTTCCCTGGGGCAAGGGAAGGGTTAAGTGGTTTTGGCAAGGGGGAAACATATCCTGGTCACATACAAGGTTTCGTCTGTGGTAAAGCCCGGGTCCAGCAAATACATTTCCATAGGCGGCCCGGCGATTTGATAAGGGCTGGCTTCTATCCATTCCAAGAGCAGCAAATAGGCCCGGTAGGCATAGGAATAATGGCCCACATGGATGGTGGAGGCGCAAAGACAAGGGGGAAGCTGTTTCACTTCCGCAAACCGTTGGCCCTTGGGCAAAGAAACCGGCAGGCAGAGCTCCAAATCCCCTCTTTCCTCTGTAAACTGCCTGGCATAACCATCATGAAAAACGCCCAGCATAGGGCCGGTAGCAAAGAGGCCGTACTGCCGGCGCAGGGTTTGCAATTCCGCGGCCCGTTCGCTGAACAATTGGGCGGCGTTAATGGGGCTTTCGTAGCGGGTAAACAGCACTTGTGTACTAGGGAAATCGAAAAGCTCCACCTGATAAGCGGGGGCTGGCTGGCTTTCTTCTCGCTCCAGTTTTTGGCTGGCCGCAGCCAAACGGCGCAGGGCGAAACGAACCGAAGCCAGGCGCCGGTTTAAGGCATCCGCTTCTTCCTGCAAGGCTTTGGCCTTTTGCTGCAATTGTTCCGTCAAATAATGATGGTCTTGTTTCACCAACACGCTTTGAATTTCTTTTAAGCACAGGCCAAAATCCTGCAATTCCTTAATCAAATAGCACTGCAAGAGCTGCTTTTCCGAATAAAACCGGTAACCGTTGGCCGCGTTACGGATTTCCGGCTGCAAAAGCTGTTCCTGTTCATAATAGCGCAAGGTCTTAGGAGAAAGCCCGGTCAACCTGGCCAATTCCCCAATGCTATACATGGACATCTTTACCCCTCCTTTTTGCTATGGCCATACGCTTAGCAAAACAAGGTTTTTTAATGGAAAGTTTTGCCAAAACATTCCTGTTGTATAAATTTTTCCTTCCGGGCGCACAATAAGGGTGTCACGTCAAGGACAAAAACAGGAGGAAAATATCATGACGGAACACAATAAGCAGCAGAACAACAACGCCGAACAGAGCCAGCAGAACAGCACCGCTGGTGGTCAGCAGAACAAAGGCCACAATAAGGGCCAGCAGAACAACTGCAAATAAGGCAGATTCCCTCTGCTGCACCGGGGTTTCCCCGGGAAAAGGAGCACAGGCGCAAGCTCAATTGAGCTTACGCCTGTTTTCTTTTTCTTATGCACAAAAATTAGCAGCAGCAACCGTTCTGGGCTTCGCAAGCAGAGAGGGATTCCGGCAAGGGCTGGGACAAAACTTTGGCCATTTCCCGCATGGCTTTGCCCCGATGGGAAAGAGCATTCTTTTCCTGCATGGAAATTTCCGCCATGGTTTTTCCCTGTTCTGGCAAATAAAACAAATTATCATAGCCAAAGCCGTTTTCGCCTTTTTCTGCCAAAGCGATAACCCCTTGGCAATCTCCCTGGCGCAAAATCATCCCATAGGAGCCGTCCCGCTGGGGATAAACCAGCACTGCGCAGCAGACGAAAGCCGCCTGCCGTTTATCCATGGGCACATGGGCCAAAGCCGCTAAAAGCTTGTCCCGATTGGCTTTGTCGTCCTGTTCCTCCCCGGCGTAACGGGCGGAATGGACCCCAGGGTCGCCCCCTAAGGCGTCCACGGTTAAGCCGCTATCATCCGCCAAGCAGGGCAAACCGCTCATTTCGCAAGCAGCCATGGCTTTGATATAGGCATTGGCCCCAAAGGTAGAGCCCGTTTCCTCTGGCGCCACATAATCGGGATAATCCGCCAAAGAAACCAGCTGTATGTTTAAGCCAGCCTGAGCGAAGATTTCTGCAATTTCTACCAGTTTTCCCTGATTGCCTGTGGCCACCAGCAATTTATCAATCATCATTGGATTGCCTCTCATTTCTTTTTGGCTAAGACAACCTTGGCCTTATTGGCAATGCTCTGGCTGTCCAAGCCGTAATATTCTAGCAAAGCAGCAGGGGAGCCGCTCTGCCCAAAGGTATCCATAATGCCTACGCGCTGGAAGGGAATACCCAAGCCTCCTTCGGCCAAGGTTTCCGCCACAGCGGAGCCTAAGCCGCCCAGAATGCTGTGTTCCTCCACGGACAAGGCTGCGCCGCAGCTGGAAGCCATGTCCAGCGTAAGCTCCGTATCAAAGGGTTTAATGGTATGCATGTCCACTACCGCAGCCTTAATCCCTTCTTTGGCCAAAAGGTCAGAAGCAGCGAGGCAAGGCGCCACCATCATGCCGCAGGCAAAGAGCACGATATCCGAACCGCTGCGCAGGAGATTACCCTTGCCCATACGGAACTGTTGTTCTGGTTCGTAAATGGGGTCCGCGGCCAAGCGGCCCAAACGGATATACACCGGGCCAACATAATCCGCGGCCCAGCGAATGGCCCATTCCGTGGCCACGCCGTCTGCTGGGCAAAGGACAGTCATATGGGGCAAAGTGCGCATTAAGGAAATATCCTCAATGGCCTGATGGCTACCGCCATCCTCCCCCACGGTAATGCCCGCATGGGTAGCGGCGATTTTCACATTCAAATTCCCATGGCAAACGGTATTGCGGATTTGCTCAAAGGCACGTCCTGCCGCAAACACCGCAAAGGTGCTGGCAAAGGGGATTTTCCCGCAAGTGGACATCCCGGCTGCCACGTCAATCATATCCGATTCGGCAATGCCGCAATTGGTAAAGCGTTCCGGCGCCACGGAGGCAAATTTCTGGGTTTGGGTGGAGCCGGAAAGGTCAGCGTCCAGTACCACAATTTGTTCATTTTCCTGGGCTAAGCTGGCTAAGGTTAAGCCGTAAGCTTCCCGGGTGGCCATTTTTTTCTTTTCCATGGGTTAACCCTCCAATTCCGCCAAAGCCTGGGCTGCCTGCTCTGCGCTAGGGGCTTTCCCATGCCAACCGACCTGATTTTCCATGAAGCTAACGCCTTTGCCCTTAACGGTTTCCGCCAAGATCAAGCTAGGTTTCCCAGGGGTGGCTTTGGCTTCTTGAATCGCATGTTTGATGGCCTGATGATCATGACCGTCAATTTCCAAAACCTGCCAACCAAAAGCCCGCCATTTGTCCGCCAAGGGGGCGTTGTTCATGACTTTTTCCACGGGGCCATCGATTTGCAAATGATTATGATCCAAAAAGGCGATCAAATGATCCAGATGATAATGGGCGGCGAACATGGCCGCTTCCCAAATCTGGCCTTCTTGCTGCTCCCCGTCGCCCATCAAGGCGTAAACCCAATAGTCCGCCTGATCCATTTGGCCCGCTCTCGCCATGCCGCAAGCAATGGACAAGCCCTGGCCCAGGGAGCCGGTGCTCATATCCACCCCATTCACCCGGTTCATATCCGGATGGCCCTGCAAGGGGCTGCCCAGCTTCCGCAAATCTTTCAGCTGGCTCACAGGGAAATAGCCTTTTAAGGCCAAGGCCGCGTAAAGGGCCGGGGCCGCGTGACCTTTGCTCAAGACAAAGCGGTCCCGTTTCGGGTCCTTGGGGTTTTGGGGATCAATGTTCATCGCTTCCCCGTACAACACCGCCAAAATATCCGCAGCAGACAAAGAGCCGCCCGGATGGCCGCTGCCTGAACTGGCCAGCATTTCGATGATTTCCCGCCGCATCTGGCGGGCCAAAGCCACTGTATCCATGATGACAAATCCTCCTTCGCCCGAAGCGGGCGTTTATCCCAGACGCTGAACCGCGCCGTGGTTTACTGGTTTTGGGACGCGTACTGATGAAGGTAAGCGTGGATAAAGCCGTCAATATCCCCATCCATGACCGCGCTGGTATTGCCGGTTTCATAATTGGTGCGGTGATCCTTCACCAACTGATAGGGATTAAACACATAGGAACGGATTTGGCTGCCCCAGCCGATTTCCTGCTGCACCCCGCGAATAGCGGCCAATTCCGCTTCCCGTTCTTTAATCCGCTTATCCAGCAAGCGGGCTTGCAGCATTTGCATACACACCGCTTTGTTCTGGAATTGCGAACGTTCGTTCTGGCAGCTCACCACAATGCCCGTGGGGATATGGGTGATACGCACAGCGGAATCGGTCTTATTGACCTTTTGCCCGCCTTTGCCGGTGCTACGATAGGTATCGATACGGATTTCCTCCGGAGCGATGTCGATTTCGTCATCCTCGCTCACCTGAGGCATTACATCCACACTGGCAAAGCTGGTTTGCCGCCGGTTGGCCGTATCATAAGGGGACATGCGCACCAGGCGGTGTACCCCTCGTTCGCTTTTCAAATAGCCATAGGCGTTCAAGCCGCTCACCAAAATGGTGGCGCTTTTGATGCCGCCTTCGTCCGCAGGCTGAATATCCGCCACTTCCACCTGATAATGATGGCGCTCGGTCCAGCGGGTATACATCCTCAGCAGCATATCCGCCCAGTCCTGAGCCTCCAAGCCGCCGGTGCCCGCATGAATGGTGAGCATGGCGTCATTGCCGTCGTATTCCCCGCTTAAGAGCTGGGAGAGCTCCAATTCATCCAAGGAAGCCACAAAAGCATTGGCCGCCTTTTCTGCATCTGGTAAAAACTCCCCGTCCTCCAAAGCCAATTCCACCGCGGCTTCCGCCTCCTCATACAGGGACATGGTGCTTTCAAAGGCTTTCACCACTTCCCGCCTGCGGCTGATTTGGGTCAGCAGGCTTTGGGCTGCGCTACGGTCATCCCAAAAGCCAGGCAGGGTGGTTTTGGCTTCTAATTCCGCGATTTCGTCATATTTGCCTTGGACGTCAAAGAGACCTCCTTAATCCGTCCAGACGGGCTTTGCCGTCAGCAAGCAAGGGGCGTAGATCTTCAATCATGGTATATACTCCTTTATGGTTTTTCCTGATTCCACTTGCAAGGGTCTTTTATGGCGCAGGCCTTATTTCCCAGCGCCGCAGCAATTCTTATACTTTTTGCCGCTGCCGCAGGGGCAAGGGTCGTTACGGCCGATTTTCTCCGCCTGGGCGCGGCGAATGGGCTGGCGTTTCTTGGGCAAGGAGCCGTCCCGGTTGGATTGCAGGTTTTGCCGTTCTGCCGGCCGTTCCACCAATTCCGCTCTCAGCACCAAGCGGGTGACTCCCCGCTGAATCTCTTCCACCATGGCGGCGAAGAGGTCATACCCCTCTTTCTTATATTCGATCAAGGGGTCCCGCTGGCCAATGGCCCGTAAGCCAATGCCCTGGCGCAGCTGATCCATGGTATCCAAATGATCCATCCATTTGGCGTCCACCACCCGGAGAATGGCCGCATGCTCCAGGCTGTTCAAATATTCGGCGCCCAAGGTTTCCTTGCGCTTTGCATAATCGTTTCTGAGTTTTTCCTTAAAGAGGGCAAATACCTCTTCTCTGGTGATTTGCTTTAATTCCGCTTCTGTGGGCAGGTCGTTCGGGGAATAGATGGCCATTTCCTGCAAGAGGCCGGTCAAATCCCATTCCTCGGGGAATTCGCTGACCTGGGCAAAACGCCCCACCACCTGATCGACCGTGGCGTCCAGCATGGACAAGACGCTTTCGCTCACATCCGGTTCCAAGAGGGCTTTGCGCCGTTCTGCGTAAATCAATTCCCTCTGCTGATTCATGACGTCGTCATAATCCAGCACGTTTTTCCGCAAATCAAAGTTCCGTTCCTCCACCCGTTTCTGGGCGTTTTCCACGGAACGGGAAACCATGGCCGCTTCCACAGGGATGCTGTCGTCCATGCCCAAACGGTCCATTAAGGAGCCTAAGCTTTCGCCGCCGAAACGGCGCATCAAATCATCCTGCATGGAGAGGAAGAAACGGGTAGAGCCCGGGTCCCCCTGACGGCCGGCACGGCCTCGCAGCTGATTATCGATGCGGCGGGACTCATGGCGTTCCGTACCGATGATGTGCAAGCCCCCTGCGGCCACCACCTGGTCATGCTCGGCTTTGGTGATGGTCTGATATTTTTCCAACAGGGCTTCTTTTTCTGCTTCGGTAAATTCTTTATCCGGGGTTTTGGCCATTTCCGCCTGGGCCAAGGCCTCCGCATTGCCGCCCAGCAAAATATCGGTACCGCGGCCAGCCATATTGGTGGCGATGGTCACCGCCCCTAAGCGGCCGGCCTGGGCGATGATTTGGGCTTCCAACTCATGGAATTTGGCGTTCAAGACCTGATGATTCACGCCCCGTTTTTTCAGCATATGGCTTAAATGCTCGGATTTTTCAATGCTTACGGTGCCCACCAGTACCGGACGGCCTTTTTCATGCTCCTGCACGATTTCTTCCACCACGGCATTGTATTTCCCCGCTTCGGTCCGGTAAATCACATCCGGATAATCCTTACGAATCAGCGGCCGGTTGGTGGGGATTTGCACCACGTCGAAATGGTAAATCTTGCGGAATTCCTCTTCCTCGGTTTTGGCGGTACCGGTCATGCCCGCCAAAATATCGTACATACGGAAATAATTCTGGAAAGTGATGGTGGCCAAGGTCTGGCTTTCCCGCTGGACATTGACCTTTTCCTTGGCTTCAATGGCCTGGTGCAAGCCGTCGCTGTAGCGGCGACCGAACATCAAGCGGCCGGTAAATTCATCCACGATAATGACCTGGCCGTCTTTGACCACATAGTCCCGGTCCCGCTTAAAGACGAACTGCGCTTTCAACGCCTGGTTCACATGATGCAAAAGCTGGGCATTTTGGGGATCAAAGAGATTTTCCACGCCCAAAGCCTTTTCACATTTGGCTGCCCCTTCTTCGGTTAAGGCGATTTGCCGGGTCTTAATATCCAGGGTGAAGTCCTCTTCCTCTTTCAGCCGGGGGGCGATTTGGGAAGCGGCCACATACAAATCCGTAGGCTTGGCGCTGGGGCCGGAAATAATCAAGGGGGTGCGGGCCTCGTCGATCAAGATGCTGTCCACCTCGTCCACGATGCAGTAATGCAAGGGCCGCTGCACCAGGTTTTCCGCCCGGAAGCTCATATTATCCCTTAAATAATCGAAGCCAAATTCATTATTGGTGCCATAGGTAATATCAGCGGCGTACTGGGCTTTTTTATCCTCAGGTTTGACGCCGTGAATGACCAAGCCGCAAGAAAGGCCCAGGAATTGATAAAGTTTGCCCATCCACTGGCTATCACGGCTAGCCAAATAATCATTGACCGTGATCACATGGACACCCTTACCGCTTAAGGCATGGAGATAAGCAGGGGCCGTGGCCACCAAGGTTTTGCCTTCGCCGGTGAGCATTTCCGCAATGCGGCCGTCGGACAAAACCATGCCGCCGATCAGCTGCACGTCAAAATGGCGCATCCCCAGCACCCGGCGGCTGGCTTCCCTAACCAGGGCAAAGGCTTCGGTTTGCAATTCCCCCGGGGTGGCGCCGTTATCCGCCCGGCGGCGTAATTCCGCAGAAAAGGCCTGTAATTCCTGGTCAGAGCGGGCCTGCATCTCCGGCTCCAGGGCGTTTACGGCCTGCACTTTTTTGGTATATTTTTTGATATCTTTGGCGTTATCGTCAAATAAATCACGAAAAAAGCCCATATGTTACCCCTTTCAACGTCTAGTAAGGCATTTTGATATTCCTATTATAATACGTAAGCAAAGAAGAAGCAAGAACAGAAACGTGTGCAGAAAGGAAACCTTTGCCAAAGGAAAGGGAAACAAGGGGTGAACAGGGGGAAGGCCGGGAAAGGTGGCGGGTAATGGGAGGCCGGGACAAAAAAACGGAAAGTTTGCTTGACATTTCAACCAAGACATGTTATCCCAAGCATGTAAAGCAAACTTTCCATTGGGAGGGAGAACGGTGAATAACCGCTTAGAAGAACTGCGCAAAGCCAAGGGCATTACCCAAGAAGAACTAGCGGAAGCCCTGGCTGTATCCAGGCAGACCATCAGCTCTTTGGAAAAGGGGCGGTATAACCCCTCCATTCTCTTGGCCTTTAAAATTGCCCGCTTTTTCGGGCCTTGCCCTATGTATGTATCGGTTTAGGCTGCGGCGCCTTTGGCCATGGGGTAGGGGATATCTTGAGCAGGCAGGCTCTAAAGAGCGACCCCAGCCTGGCCAAGCGCATCCAGGTGGAGCAGGAGGATGAACGAAACATTGCCTTGAGCAACCTGGCCAAGGGCAAAGCCTTTGATTTGATGCTCTATGTGTTCGGGGCCTTGCTGGTGTGCTTCGCCCTGATGGAAATTGACCTGGCAGCGTTACTGCTGTTGGTGGCAGCCTATTTGTTTGTGGTGGGAAGCAGCATTTATTACCGCCTAAAATACGAAAAGGAAATGTAGCCCTGCCATCAGGCAAAACAAGACGCAAAAAAGGCTTCCCGTTTGGGAAGCCTTTTTGTTATGCGTTGAGGAGTCGCGAAGGACGGGACGATGCACACGCTCCGAGGAGCGAAGCTGGCCACGCCTCGCCAGGCGCAGCGAGGAGCCGCGGAGGCGTACTGACGGGTACGCCATACCTCGTCGGGAGCAAGGAGGACCAAGCCAGCCCAGGAGCCGGCCAACTGGCAACCGCAGGCGTACTCAACGGTACGTTGAGGATTGCCAGGCAGGACGGGACGCCGGATGGCGCCGGTGATCCTTGCGACAGGGTTCGCGACGACGCTAGAAATGATTACATCATGCCGTAATCCCCAGCCCCCGGCGCCGCCGGCATGGCCGGAGCGTCTTTCTTGGGCAGGTCAGCCACCAAGGTTTCGGTGGTCAGGACCATAGCAGCGATGGAAGCAGCGTTCTGCAAAGCGGAACGGGTGACCTTGGTGGGGTCAACGATACCTGCGGCCATCATGTCTTCATAGGTTTCGGTGGCGGCGTTGAAGCCGATACCGGGTTCAGCAGCTTTCAGATGTTCTACCACCACGGCGCCTTCCAAACCAGCGTTGTAAGCAATCTGTTTCACCGGTTCTTCCAGGGCTTTCTTGATGATGTTGATGCCGGTTTTCACATCGCCTTCGCCGGAGAGAGCTTCCACAGCGGGGATGGTGTTCAGGAGGGCCAAGCCGCCGCCGGGCACAATGCCTTCTTCCACTGCGGCGCGGGTTGCGGCCAGAGCGTCTTCATAGCGGAGTTTCTTTTCTTTCAATTCCACTTCCGTAGCGGCGCCCACTTTGATGACGGCTACGCCGCCAGCCAATTTAGCCATACGTTCCTGAAGTTTTTCTTTATCGAATTCAGAGGTGCTATCCTCATACTGCCGTTTAATCTGGGCTACGCGAGCGGCGATTTCTTCGCTGTCGCCATTGCCATCAATGATGGTGGTGTTATCCTTAGTGACTTTGACCTGGCGAGCGCCGCCCAGCATATCCATGGTGGCGTTCTCCATCTTCACGCCGGTTTCCTCACTGATGACTACGCCGCCGGTGAGGATAGCGATATCCTGCAACATGGCTTTACGGCGATCGCCGAAGCCAGGGGCTTTTACGCCTACGCAGGTGAAGGTGCCGCGGAGTTTGTTCAGGACCAAGGTGGCCTGGGCTTCGCCTTCGATATCTTCTGCGATGATCAAGAGCTGTTTACCAGCTTTGACGACCTGTTCCAAAATGGGCAGGACTTCGTTGATGGAAGCGATCTTCTTATCGGTAATGAGGATCAGGGGGTTATCCAGGACAGCTTCCATTTTTTCGGTATCCGTGACCATATAGGGGGAAACATAGCCCCGGTCAAACTGCATGCCGTCCACCATTTCGCAGGTGGTTTCAAAGCCCTGGCTCTGTTCAATGGAGATAACGCCGTTGTTGCCTACCTTTTCCATGGCGTCGGCAATGATTTCGCCGATAGCGGTATCATTGGCGGAGATGGCGGCTACCTGGGCGATTTCCTTTTTGCCGGAAACCTGTTTGGCGTCGGCGTGGAGTTTATCCACAGCGGCCTTGGTGGCCATTTCAATGCCCCGTTTCAGCACCATGGGGTTGGCGCCAGCGGTAACGTTTTTCAACCCTTCGCGAATGATGGCCTGAGCCAGCAGGGTAGCGGTGGTGGTGCCGTCGCCAGCTACGTCATTGGTCTTAATGGAAACTTCCTTCACCAGCTGAGCGCCCATGTTTTCCAGGGGATCTTCCAGCTCGATGTCACGGGCAATGGTCACGCCGTCATTGGTAATCAGGGGCGCGCCGAATTTCCGTTCCAGGACGACGTTACGGCCTTTAGGGCCAAGGGTAACTTTTACTGCATCAGCCAAAGCGTTGACGCCGCGTTCTAAGGCGTAACGGGCTTCGGAATCAAAAACAATCTGTTTAGCCATGATGAATTCCTCCTAAAAAGTTTACACATTCTCGCGTTTTCGTGGTAAGGAACCTGAGGTTCCGAAAAAGCAAAGGGATAATCAAGCGGGACGAAGGGATGCGCCGGTGGTGCTCACGACAGGGTTCGCGACGACGCACACGCTCCGAGGAGCGAAGCTGGCCACGTCCCGCCAGGCGCAGCGAGGAGCCGCGGAGGCGTACTGACGGGTACGCCGCACAAGGCGAGCGAGCAGCAACGCAGCGGGCGGCAGCCAGGTTCGCGACGATGCTTCACGCACTAGGCCATGATCGCCAAAATATCCCTCTCCGCATTCAAAATAATGTAGGATTGCCCCTCATGCTTCAACTCAGTGCCGGAATATTTGGCGAAGAGGACGATGTCCCCCACTTTTACGGGCATGGGGCTTAATGAGCCGTTTTCCATCATTTTGCCGGGGCCTACGGCAACCACTTCCCCTTCCTGGGGTTTCTCCTTCGCAGAATCCGGAATATAGAGACCGCCTGCGGTCATTTCTTCGCTGGCCAATTGTTTAATGACAACACGGTCACCCAAAGGCTTAATATTCATCCTAAAATCCTCCTGTGTGTGGAATTGTTAGCACTCATTTTTCTCGAGTGCTAAACGCTGTACTTATCATAATCAAAAATGGTCAAAGTTTTCAAGCCTGGAATTCGGCCATTTTTGCTTGATTTTCTCATGAATTTGCTGTTTTTCAAAGGAAATCTCTTGTTTTCTTTGGTTCTAATGGTTTTGCAAAAAACTTTTTGTTAACCTTTTTGTCCAACTGGCCAAAAGCGGACAAACCCTTTGCCAAAACCCAAAGATTCGCCGGGGAAGGATGACGAAACCCCCTTCCTTTTGTCGAAAATGGGAGAAATCCTTAACTTAAACGTCGCAAAAAGGCGAAAGATAGAGAAACTTGTCTGAAGATAACGAAATTGGTGTTTAGCTGGTATTATGACCAAAACACCCCCTTAGTGTCCTGTTTATCGGACGCAAATGAACGTTTTCCCTCTTGTACATCACGAACACATGTTCTATAATATAACTGTCCCTGTGTTGTCCATGCTTCTTCCCCAAACAAAAGGAGGAGATGCATGACGAAAACCCGTTACATTTGTACATGCTGCGGCCGGGGGTTTGACCGTCCCCTTTGCCACAGGGAAGAAAGAGGCGTTTGTTTTGGCAGCCCAGCCTGGGAAAACACAGTAGGCTGCCCATATTGCGGCGGGGGCTTTCAGCGAAGCGCCCCCAGAAAAGGAGGGAAAGAAATGCCCGCAATAAACTGGCGCAAAGGCGCAAAGGAAGTGCTGTACCTCTACCCGGAGACCTGCCGTCTTTTACGCAGGCAGGAAAATGACATTTTACTGGGTAGCAAAAATTATCCGGATCAGCGATATCGCCGAGGTGGTTTGGTAGACAGTACCGGTACCAAGGCCATACTCCTGCAAAAGGAGGAAATCCTCCGCCTTACCCAGGAGAAACGCGCAGTCGAGGCTTTGCTGGAGTTTTTGGACAGCGACCGCCGTATTGATCAGCTGCGCCGGGAGCTACTGATGATGGTCTATCTGCGAGACAGGGTAAGCCTCATTCACGCGGCCATTGCCCTAGAAGTCAGCGACCGCACTGCCAAACGCTGGAATGACCAGCTGCTGCGCTTTGTGGCCCTAGAAATGGGCTGGCTGGAGCTGAAGGATCTTTACGCCCCAGGACGTTTTTCTCCCCATTTTCTGCCTTAGGCTTTCTGCTGAACCACACCTAGGCCAAGGATTGCCCTTATCCCCAGAAAATGCTATAATCAAGCCAAGAAACATCAGCAAAGTAGCCCAAGCCTGGGGAAAGGAAAGCGCATGAAAGCAAAAACCGTTTTCTTCTGCACTGCCTGCGGGGGAGAAAGCGTCCGTTGGATGGGGAAATGCCCCCATTGTGGGGAATGGAACACCCTGGTGGAAGAAAAAATACAGACCGACAAAGCCCCAAAACAAGAGGGAAGGGTGAACCTGCCCCTAAGCAAAGCCCAGCCCATTGAAAAGGTAAGCAGCGAAGTGTTAAACCGCTGGGAAACGCTCATCCCCGAATTCGACACGGTGCTAGGTGGCGGCTTAACCCCAGGTAGCAGCGTGCTCTTAGGCGGGGAACCGGGCATCGGCAAATCCACCCTTTTGTTACAAACCGCCAAGAACATGACCCGCTATGGCCGGGTGTTGTATCTCAGCGGGGAAGAAAGCGCCCAGCAAATCAAAGGCCGGGCTGAACGCTTGAACGCTGTGGCGGAGGACCTCTGGCTGCTGGCTCAAACGGATCTCACCGCTGCCTTGGAGGAGGCCCAGGAAATCCAGCCTAATCTCCTCATTGTTGACAGCGTACAGGCGGTCTTTTGCCCGGAACTGGAAGCAGCCCCGGGCAGCGTGTCCCAAGTCAGGGCAGTGGCCGCGGCAGCCATTGCCTTTGCTCGCGCCAGCGGGGCCACAGTGCTATTGATTGGCCATGTGACCAAGGAAGGGCAACTGGCGGGGCCAAGGGTCTTGGAACATATGGTGGATACGGTACTCCATTTCGAAGGGGAGCGTTACAATGCCTTCCGCCTGCTCAGGGCAGTGAAAAACCGCTTCGGCTCCACCAATGAGGTGGGGGTCTTTGAAATGGGGGCCAAGGGCTTAACCGGGCTTACTTCCCCCTCCGCCTATTTTTTGGGGGAGCGGCACATAAACGCCCCCGGTTCCGCTGTCTGCTGCGTGCTCCAAGGCACCAGGCCTTTGCTTTTGGAGGTGCAGGCGTTAATCAGCAAAAGCAGCTTTGCCAATCCGCGCCGGCAAGCCACGGGCTTTGATTATAACCGGCTGGTGATGCTTTCTGCGGTGCTGGAACGGAAACTGGGCTTAGCCCTGCAAGACAAGGATATTTTCCTGAACGTAGCCGGCGGCATGCGCCTGGACGACCCTGGGGCGGATTTGGCCGTAGCTGCGGCTTGCGTCAGCTCCCTCTTAGACAAGGAAGTAGAAAAGGGCGTGCTGCTCCTAGGGGAAGTGGGACTCTTAGGGGAATTACGCCATGTGTCCCAATTGGAGCGGCGTTTAAAAGAAGGAGCGTCCTTTGGCTTTAGCGCAGCCATTACGCCCCCAGGGGAAAAGACGGAAAAAAGCCCCATCCGGCGCTTAATGGCTAAGGATTTGCCCACAGCCTTGACCTTGCTAGGCTTGGTGTAGACCTGGAGATTTTCCCAAGCAAGAAAGAACCCCCCGTATCCTTTAATACGGGGGGATTTTTCTTTTTGCTTAGGGTTGTATAACCTTTGTTTTTGCAGTACAATAACCGTGAAATACAAGCCCAGCTCTGTTTCCTTTGTTCAAGGTCCTATCCTATTTTCAAAAGGAGAAACACGATGGCGCAACATGTTCTAGACGAAGCAACCCGTTGTCTCAACTGCAAGGACCCCCAATGTCAAAAGGGTTGTCCTATTCACACGCCCATTCCCCAGGTGATACAATCCATGCTCAAAGGCCACCTGGACGATGCGGGACGTATGTTGTTCGAAAACAACCCGCTTACCACGGTGTGTAGCCTGGTGTGTAACCATGAAAAACAGTGTGAAGGCCACTGTGTGCTAGGGAAAAAGGGCGCACCGGTGCATTTTTCCACCATTGAACATTATATTTCCAGCACCTATGCTTCTAAAATGGTCAAAGGCCCCGCTCCCTCCAACAGATTGCCCGTGGCCATTATCGGCTCCGGCCCCGCAGGTCTTACCATCGCGGTTCTTTTGGCCAACAAGGGGTATCCCGTGACCATTTTCGAAAGAAAGGACAAAATTGGCGGGGAAATGCGTTATGGTATTCCCGAATTCCGCCTGCCCAAAAGCATTCTGGATGATTTTGAATACCGTCATCTGCTGCTAAAGGGGATTAAGGTGCGGCCCAACACCACCATCGGCGGGCAACTGAGCTTAGACGAGCTGTTCCGGGACGGCTACAAAGCCGTCTTTATCGGCGCCGGCAACACCGCCATGGACGTGGCCCGTACCGCCATGCGTAAGGGGGTCAGGGAAATCCAGTGTTTCTCCCGGGACAAAGGGGTGGCGGCTTCTCAGCATGAATTCCAATACGCCATTTTAGAAGGGGTGTAATTCGTATATCAAAAGACGCCAGTGGAGATCCTGGACGAGGGCGTGGTCTTTGCGGACCTGGTCACGGATGCCGAGGGTAATCGCCACCAGGCCCGGGGTCTTTGCCTCCGGGGATGTGGTCTTAGGCGCCCGCACTGTGGTGGAGGCAGTCGCTTATTCCAAGGTTGTGGCAGAAGCCATGGATCGCTATTTACAGAACTTACCCAAAGAAAAAACTGAGGCCTAAAGCAAACCCCCGTGCCAAACAGCACGGGGGTTGTTCTTTATGGGTAAGGGCTTCGGTTAAACCACTTCAAAATCGTCGCCGTAAGCTTCCTGCAAAGCGGCGATGAACTTTTCTTCTAAGATGTCCAAGAGGCTATCCTCCGTCACCTCATCCATTTCGCCGTTTTCTTTCACTTCCATAATGATGGTGGCGCCGCCTGCCTCCTCATCCTCTTCCGGTAGGGTGTTCAAGGCCACATAGGTATGGCCCTGATAGGTCAAATGATGGAGGTATTCCGCCTCCTGCTCGCTACCGTCCGCATAGCTTAGGGTATATATTCCGTTGGTGAGATCCATGCCCATCCACCTCCTTTTCGCCTTTACAAGGGTCTGCGGCCGGAAAAGGCCATATCCAAGGTAGCTTCGTCCACAAAGGCCAAAGCCCCGCCCACGGGCATACCATGGGCCAAGCGGGTAATGGTTAAGCCTTCCCGGCGAAATTTCTGCGCCAAAAACTGGGCCGTGGCCTCCCCCTCAATGGTGGGGTTGGTGGCCATAATCAGCTCCTTCACCTGACCGGATTGCAAACGTTTGCCCAAGGAAGTAAGGCGCAATTGCTCCGGCCCCATGCCGTCCATGGGGGAAATCACGCCCCCTAACACATGGTACAATCCATGATAAGAGCCGCTTCTTTCCATGCTGATTAAATCGGACACTTGTTCGACCACGCAAAGCATACTCTGCTCCCGTTTGCTGTCTTGGCAGATAGCGCAGGTTTCCTGATCTGTCAAATTCCCGCAAATGGGGCAGGGGTGAACCTTTTCCCCCGCTTCCAGAATGGCTTGGGCCAGGATTTGGCAATCGGCTTTTCCCTGGCTTAACAGGTGAAAGGCCAGACGCTGGGCAGCTTTCCTCCCCACGCCGGGCAAATGGGATAATTCGCTAATGAGGCGGTTTAAGGCCTCGGGAAATACATAAGCCATGGCTTAGAATAACCCAGGGATATTCATGCCATTGGTGAAGCGGCCCATTTTTTCCTGGGACAGGGCCTGGGCCTGGCCAAAGGCATCCTGCAAAGCGGCGAGAATCAAATCCTCCAACATTTCCTTTTCTTCTGGGTCAATGACTTCCGGGTCGATTTGTATGCCCAGGATTTGGCTGGTGCCGGAAACCGTCACCTTGACCATACCGCCGCCGCTCATGCCGGTGAGCTCAGCCTGGGCCAGCTCTTCTTGGGCTTGCTGCATTTGGCGCTGCATTTTCTGTGCCTGTCTCATCAAGTTCTGCATATTCATGCCCATAGGATTTTCCTCCGTCAATGGTTAATGGGTTGATTTTCTTTCGAATAACATTCTGCTTTCAGGGGCCATTTCCCTGTTGCAGAAGGGCCTTAGTCAAAAAAACTTTCCTGTTCCGGTTGAAAAGGCTCTTCCTGTTCTTCCTTCTGGGCCTCTTTCTGTTCCGACGCAGGCTCATGATATTCTACCAAGGGCCTTTCCTCCCCCAAATACACGTCGATTTCCAGCAAGAGGCCAAAGACCTTGCGGATGGCGTCCTGGGTCAGCCGCTGATATTCCCCGCCCCCTTGGAAATGGCGGAGGAAAAGGCTTTCCGCCGGGGGCAAATCCAACTGCAATTTGCGGCCCACTAAAGCCCGGGGAATCATGTCCCGCAGGATTTCCGCTAAACCGGGGCTCATTTCCTCCCCTTGGCCAATGACTTCCGGCCATTTTTCCTGTATGGCTTGCAAGCTTATGCTAGTGGGCAAAGGCTGGGCCGCCTGCTCCGCTACGGTCCGGGCTGAATTGGCCGGTTGCGCAGGCTGAGCCGCTTGCTTGGGTTGCGCAGGTGGAGCCGGTTTACTTGCCGGGGCAGCGGGTTTCATGGGAGCTTCCTGTTTCATGGGGGCTGCCTGTTTCATGGGGGCAGGGGAGGGTGTTTCCCCTTCCCTTATGCAGGCTCTGAACAAAGCCAGCTCCAGGCTGATCCGGGGAGAAATGGCGTAGCGCATCCGCTGATCCGTATCAGACAAGGCGGCAAGGAGCGCCAAATAAACCTGGGCCGGCTGCTGGGCCCATTGGGGTAATTTCTCCTGATTTAAGACAGCCAATAGGCAATCCCGTATGGTTTCCTGTAAGCTAGCCAAGGCCTGGCGCAAATCCTTGCCCTGGCTGCTGATTTCCTCCACCCGGGCCAAGGCCTGGGCCGGCTGCTGGGCCAAAAGATCCCTGAGCAGGCCATGGGTAAAGGTCTTGTCCACCACGCCTAAGATTTCCGTCACCGTTTCTACGGTCACTTTCCCTCCGCTGACGCCGGAACATTGATCCAATAAGCTCACGGCGTCCCGCATTCCCCCTTCCGCCTTTTTGGCGATGAGGGTAGCGGCTTCTTCTGTCAGGGAAAAGCCTTCTTTGGCGGCGATAGCCAACAAATGCTGTTGAATCAATTTCGGGCTGATGCGGCGAAAATCAAAACGCTGGCAGCGGCTTAACACCGTTAAAGGCAATTTATGAGGCTCTGTGGTGGCCAGAATGAAAATCACATGCTCAGGCGGCTCCTCCAAGGTTTTCAGCAGAGCGTTAAAGGCCTCCTTGGTCAGCATATGGACTTCGTCGATGATATAGATTTTCCGTTTTTCCTGAGCTGGGGCAAAATTCACCTTTTCCCGTAAATCGCGGATTTCGTCAATGCCCCGGTTGGAAGCGCCGTCGATTTCCAACACATCCATACTTTCCCCCTGCAAAGCCCGTTGGCAAGCAGCGCAGGTATTACAAGGCTCTCCCTCTGCTGTAGGGGAAAGGCAATTCACCGCTCGGGCCAAAATCCGGGCAGCGGAGGTTTTCCCCGTGCCCCTGGGGCCGCAGAACAAATAAGCATGGGAGATAGCGCCCCGGCGTACCGCTGCGGAGAGAATTTTGCCCACATGGGTTTCTCCCACCAGGGCGTCAAAGGTTTGCGGACGGTAACGACGGTATAAAGCAGTATAAGTCATAAGCAGGCATCCTTTTCCTTAATCAACAATATAACATTCGCCTTTTCCCGGCAAAACCCTTTCCTTTTCTGGCCAAGGCCTTTCTTGGTCAGGGGTCTTTCTTGGCCGGGGATTTTCTCTTGGCCCACCTTTTTCTCTTGTCCTACCTATTTCCCTTAAGCACAAAATATGCTATACTGAGGCTAATCAACCAAAACGCCCTGCTGCGGGGTTTTCCTTTGCCTTGCGCAGGAAAGGAGGGCAAGCATGTACCTCTTGACAAATGGCCGGGTTTTGACCATGGATGAGCATAATACCGTATATGCCAATGGTGCCGTGGCTTGGCAGGACGGCATTATCCGTGCGGTTGGCGGCATGCGGGAGCTTTCCGCCCTTTACCCCAAAGCCCAAACCTTGGACGCCAAGGGAGGGCTGGTGCTGCCTGGCTTTATTGATATGCATTGTCATAGCTGGCTTTCCTTGCTCAAAGGCTATCCTTTTTCCCGTCCGCCGGTGGATTATCCGGATTTGGTGCGGAATTTCTATTGGCAAGGGGAAAAAAAGCTCACCCCAGCGGATATTCGCCAAGGGGCCAGAAGCACGGCCATTGACTGTATTCGCCACGGGGTTACCACCATTTTCGACCATCATCCCTGCGGCAGTATACTGGGGGGCGTTTTGGATTTGCTGGCTTTGGAATATTTAGGGGCTGGCATACGCTTTTGCCTGGCTTTGGAGGTTTCCGACCGTAACGGCGAAGCAAAAGCCAGAATCGCCATTCGAGAAAACGGCCGCTTTGCCCGTTTAGCGAAAAAGAATCATACCGGCCGGGTCCAAGCCATTTTGGGTCTGGGCTCCTCTTGGGATTTGTCCAATGCCACCCTGTTAGCCGCAGTGGAGGAGCGGGGCCAAGACTTAGGCTTGCACCTCCATTTAAGGGAAACCAGGGAGGAACAGGCCGCCTGCCTCCGTTATCATGGGGCTAGCGTAGGGGAACGCCTGGACAAATTAGGGGTATTCCGTCAAGATACCCTGGCCGTGGGCTGTTCTTATTTGTCCGAAAAGGAGCTTTCTTTGCTCAAGCAAAAGGGCGTGGGGGTGGTCCATACCCCGGCCTTGAATATGGAATTCGCCATGCCCCCGGCCCCAGTGAGCAGTATGCTCATGCAGGGGATTACCGTGGGCTTAGGCAGCAATGGCTTAAGCCAGGATATGCTGGCCTTAAGCCAAACAGCCGCCCTCTTGCAGCATTTTGTTACCCAAGACCCGGGGGTAAAAGGCGCCGCAGGTTTACTCTTTAAGGGGAATCCCCGTCTGGCCAACCGCTATTTCCCCCTACCGTTAGGGGTGCTAAAACCCGGGGCCGCTGCGGATTTGGTGGTCTGCGCAGAAACCCCCTTACAGCCCATGGGCCACGGCGATGTCTTAGAAATGCTCCGCTGGGGGGTGACCAGCGGTTCCGTCCGGCATACCATTGCCGCAGGGAAAATCCTCATGCAAGACGGGGAATTGACCGGCTTTGACCAAAAGGAGGAAGCCCAGGAAAGCCGCGCCCAGGTACAACGCTTTTGGCGGCGGCTGGAGATGTAAGGAGAAGCGGAAACATCATGGAAAGAAAAGCCACCAGAAAAACCATCTTGGCCTATGCTCTTAAGGCCTACGGTACAGAGCCCGATTACCCCTGGGCAGAGGACAACACCTCTGCGGTGCTGCGCCGTGGGGAGGACAAAAAATGGTACGGCTTGATCATGACCATACCCTGGCAAACCTTAGGTGTGCCCAAAGCAGGGGTTACGGATATCCTCAACCTAAAGCTAGACCCGGAGCTGATTCTCCTGCTCTTAGAGGAAAAGGGCTATTTCCCCGCCTATCATATGAACAAAACCCATTGGCTTACCCTGCTTTTAGACGGCTCCCTGTCCTTGGCAGAGGTTAGCCGTTGGCTGGACTTAAGCTATCATTTGGCTGCCAAACGGAAAAGCCGCCCCGCCCCAATCCCGGAAGAAGCATAAAACACCCCCGTCCTTACGGACGGGGGTTTCTCTTTACAAAACACGTTTACCTGGGCTTATACTTAGGCAAACCCACGGGTATACCTGGGGGAAAGCAAGGAAATTTAAGCCAAGGGCAGGGGCAAGCGGGGGTCGGCGTTTAAATCCAAGTGAGCGAATTCCCCTTTTTCCCACAAATCATAGGCAGCCGCAGCCACCATGGCGGCATTATCCGTACAATAGACCGGGCTAGGCCAAAGGACGGCGATCCCTTCCTTTGCGGCCCTTTCTTGCAGCAATTGCCGTAAGCGGGTATTGGCCGCCACGCCGCCGGCTAAGGCAATCAGGGGTAAATGTTCCCGCTTGGCCGCGGCCACCGCTTTAGCGGAAAGCACGTCGCAAATGGCTTCTTGTGCTGCATAAGCGAAATCGCAAACCTCCGCTGGGGTCAAGTCCTTGCCCTGCATCCGCCGTTGATTTAAGGTATTTAGCACCGCGGATTTTAAGCCGCTGAAGCTAAAATCATCTGTATCCGGCAGCCAAGCCCGGGGGAAAACCAAATCCGTTTCTCGGCCTTTGGCCGCGGCCTTGGCGATTTCCGGGCCGCCGGGATAGGGTAAACCCAAAGCCCGGGCAATTTTATCAAAGGCTTCCCCAGCCGCGTCGTCATGGCTTAAGCCCAAAAAGCGGCTTTTTCCTGCCTCTATCTGAATGAGGCCGCTATGACTCCCCGACACCACCAAAGCCAAAAAGCGGCTGGGCAGGGTATGCTCCAAGCGAACCGCGGTCAAATGGGCCAGCCAATGATGGACCGCCAAGAGAGGTTTTCCCGTGGCAAAGGCCAAAGCCTTGGCATAAGAAACCCCTACCAGCAAAGAACCCACCAAACCAGGGCCTTGGGTCACGGCCACGGCGTCTAAATCCCCTAAGGAGCAGCCGGCCTGGGCCAAGGCTTCCTCCACCACCGGGGAAATGGCAGATAAATGCTGGCGGCTGGCAATTTCCGGCACCACGCCGCCGTATAAGCGGTGTACCGGGATTTGGGTAGCGATCACATTAGACCGCACGGTTTTGCCGTTTTCCACCACCGCAGCGGCAGTTTCGTCACAGCTGCTTTCTATGCCTAAGATCAGCGTCATGGGAAAATCCTTTCTTTACGAACAACTGTTCTGTTTTTGAGGCAAATCTCGTTTTTCCCCCTTATGCTTAAACGGAAAAGAGGCTGTTGCCCAAGAACTCCTGCAAAATGGAATTTCTGGGCACCAGGGAAGCGTCCGCTGGGGCAAAGCTTTGCACCAGGGCTAAGGCCTGCTTGGCCTTGGGGTAACATTCTTCCTCCGGCGTAATGGCAGCCAAAGGCGCTTCCACCAAGGATCTCAGCACGCACATTTCATACAGCAAGCAGGAATTCACAAAGAAATCCGCCCTGTCCTGCCAAGGGAAAATATTCATATGTTCCCCTCGCCGGACAGCATCCCAGCTCAGCAAGGTATTTTTCGGCTCGATGCCCCGGAACTGCATGTCTCTGGCCATACGGCGTATCATGCGGCAATCCGAGGCGGAAACCGGGGTATAGCGGTCATAATTCAACTGGGTCAGGGCAGAAACGAAAATGCGGCGAATGCATTTCTCCGGCAAATGTTGGCTGACCTCTTCATTTAAGGCGTGAATCCCTTCTACAATCAGCACCTGATCCTCACCCAAGCGCAAACGGCGACTGTCTAAGATGGATTTCCCTTCCTTAAAATCAAACCTGGGCAGGCTGGTTTCTTTCCCCGAGAGCAAATCCCGCATATTCTCCTGGAACAAATCCAGGTTCAGGGCCTGTAAGCATTCAAAATCCGGCTTACCTTCCGGGGTTAAAGGCGTTTTTTCCCGATCCAGAAAATAATCGTCCATGGACAAGCGCACAGGCTTTACCCCCAAGGTACGGAAATGCACCCCCAGCCTTTCTGTGGACGTGGTTTTCCCAGAGGAACTGGGCCCAGCCAACAGCAGCAAGCGAGCAGTGGGCAAATCTTTCGTCACCGCATCCGCCACATCCCGGATATGGCGATCATAAAATGTTTCTGAGATCAGAATTAGCTGAATCAGCTCCTCCTGATTAGAGCGAACCACGCGGTTTAAATCCGCAATGGTTTCCACCCCCATTAAGCGGCTCCATTCGTCAAAATCCGCCATGGCCCGCTGCAAATGATGGACCGGCACCTGATTCATGGGCGCGCAGCCCAAGTAACGCCGGTAGGGGAGCTTCAGCCAAATGCCGGCCTGGAAAAATTCCAGATGGAAATTGGTCAGCCAGCCAGTGGAGGGGACCAAAGGGCCAAAGCAATATTTGGTGATGTTTTTGGCTGTATAGAACAGGCTGCTTTCCCCTTTGGCCTTTTGTTCTAAGACCTCTGCCATGGGTAAATTATCGATTTCCTTTAAGAAAGCAGCGGCTTGTTCCGCGGGGATCTCCTGTTTCACAAAGGGAATATCCTCTTTTACCAGGCGTTTCATCACTTTAATCAAGGCGGGAATATGTTCTGGCTGGACCTTTCTTGAAACAAAGCGGCAGTACAGCCCCTCGGAAAGACTATGGCTCACGAACAAATCGTCCTGGGGGAACAGCTCCTTTACTGCCAAAAGCAGCAGGAAAACCGTGCTGCGGCGATAAATGCGCCAGCCCATTTCACTATCGGCTTTTACCCAAGTTAAGGTGGTGTTACGGGTCAAACAAGTATCCAACCCCTGTAAACGCCCCTGGAAAAAGGCGCCTAGGATAGGATGGTCCTCGCCTGGGAACAAATGTTCGACAAGGGTGCTTAAGCAAATGCCTTTGGGGATATCCGTATACGTAACCCCGTCTAAGGTCACGGTAATAGTTTCTGTCATAGGCAAATTCCTTTCTTCTCCCTTTTTCCACGGCTTTCCCGAAAAAAGGGCGCTATTTCTCTTTTTTCTAGCAAAGCCCCGCTCTTTTCACAAAAAGGCTAAGAGCCTGTTTTCCTCCATTATAATACAGCCCCAAGAAAAATACAACGAAAGGGGCGAGAGAAAAGGAACCCCCGGGGCAAAAATGCATATGCTGTATCAGGAACGGCAAAACAGCTTAGAGAACAAGGGAAACCGGCCGACCGGTTGTTTTGCCGGCAAAAAAAAAGAGAAAGTGAAAAAAGGAGAGGTGCGATATGTTTAATTTCGGGAATTGCTGCGGTGGTAGCTCTTGCGACAATGAACTGTGGGGTTGCCTGCTAAATCTGATCATTCTCTTTGTGGTGCTGGAATTCCTCTGCAATATCATCGGCGGGAACAACGGCCTGCATTGCGGAAACCAGTGCTGCTGAAAGGAGGGGAGCCAATATGGCCTGCTACCCCAGAGGAGAATTCGTTCAGCGGAATCAAGCTGCTGCGGAAACCTGCCAAGCAAACAAAAGCAAAATGAGCTGCTTTGACAATAACTTCTTCAGCTGCATCCTGAATTTGATTATTATTCTCATTGTGTTGGATTTCCTCAGCAGCCTTTTGTGCAACACCGCTTGCAGCTGCAACGCAGACTGCTGCTGAGGTTTGCTTTCCTGTTCACTGCCCCGCGGGGGCAAAATCAGGGCGCCCCAGCCGGGCGCCCTTTTTCTACCAATATCTCTATTCTGTAAAAAGCCAGAGAATATCCTCTGGCCTTTCTTCTGGTCCTGGGCTTTCCTGCTCACCCAGAGCAGACAGAGCCTCTTTTCCTTGTGCATCCAGGGGGGAAATGCTCCACACCCCCTGGGCATAGGAAAAGGAGATTTTCTTGGCCAGAAGCTTTTCCCCCCGAGGGGAAGCAGCAATTTGCGTAAACATGGGGGACAAGTTCCACACACAGGTATAATCCGCTGCCTCTTCGTCCATGGCCAAGGTAAGGGAACCGCCCTCAGCTTTGGCAGCGGCCAAGGCTTCCTCTGACTGTACCAAGGAAAAGAGCACGTCCGCCCCCTGATCCATCAAGCCCAAGGTCACTTGGGAAAAAGACAAGGGGCTTTCTCCTGTGCAAACCGCAGCAACCAGGGAAATTTCCGGATTAACGCTTTTGGCCCCTTGATAAAAGCCATAACAGCAGGCAAGGGAAGTTTCCTCCCCGTCTGGTAAAAGACAAGCCAAAACCCCGTTTTCCGACTTTTCCGCGGCCAAGCAGCCTAAGACATAAGCCGCGTCCCAGCGGGCGATTTCCAAACCATGTACATTATCCAAGGGGGAAGCTTTGGCCATTTCCCCACCTAAGAGGAAATACTCCCCTTGGGGGAATTGCGCCGCCTGTTCCAGCACCGCACTTTGCCCTTGGCTATCCAAGCAGAAAAAGACCTTAGCCCCCTGTTCCTTAGCATCCGTCAAGGCCTGGGCAAAGGAAGCGTCTTTTTCCACGTCCACCCAGTAAACCAGACCTGTTTCTGCACTTAGGCCCAGCTCTAAGCAGGCTTGTTCCACGCCTTCTTGCCATATAGGGTCGCTATCCTCAGGCAGGAGGAAAGCAACCACGGTATTCTCCCTCACCAAGGGTAAGGGAGAATAGGCTTGCCAAAGCCAGGTTAGGGCGAGCAACACACAAAGGGAAAGGAGAAAGAACCAGATTTTTTTCATGGGTTAATCCTTCTCCATTCCCGTAATCCTGTCCAAAATATTCTGCAAATCATCGCCGCTACGGTATTCCACGATTAAGCGGCCTTTTTCCCGGTTTCCCTTTAGTTTAGCGGGTAAGCCCAAACCAGCGGTGAGCTGCTTTTCTATTTCTTTGATGAGTAAGCGTTCCCGTTTTTCCAGTTTGGCTTCTGGGCTAGGGGCGGCCTTAGGCAGCAAGGCTTCATTGAGCTTAGCCGCCATTTCTTCTGCCTGGCGCACGGACAAATGTTCCTGGATAATCAGGGCAAGCAAACGGCCTCTGGCCTTTTCTTCTTTTACGCTAAGCAAGGCCCTAGCATGGCCAGGAGAGATTTTCCCCTGGGACAAGGCCTCCCTTTCCTGGGGGAGCAATTGCAATAAGCGCAGGGTATTGGTGATTAAGGGCCGGCTTTTGCCCAGGCGGTGAGCCAGCTTTTCTTGGGTATAGCCGAAGTTCTCCAGCAAAGCAGCATAGGCCGCTGCTTCTTCCAAGGGGGTCAAATCCTCCCGCTGGATATTTTCCAAGAGGGAAAGCTCCGCCTGATGGGTTTTTTCCAATTGTCTAACCAAGCAGGGAACCGTGCTGAGCCCCGCCAATTTGGCGGCCCGCCAACGGCGTTCCCCAGCCACAATGGTATAATCCTCCCCATTGGGGGTAACGATTAAGGGCTGCATAATGCCATGTTGTTTGATGCTTTCCGCCAGCTCCGCTAATTTTTCCTCCGGGAAAGCTTTGCGGGGCTGGGCGGCATTAGGCTGTAAGGAAAAAATGGGCAGCTCCCTTACTCTTTCCTCATCCAAAGGATGGCTGGCAATATCCATATCCATTTCCGAAAGCAAAGCGCCTAAGCCCTTGCCCAAAGCTTGTTTTTTAACCATGTTTGACCTCCCGCTGCAGGAATTCCTTGGCTAGCTGCTGATATTCCTCGGCGCCCCGGGCTTTCTGATCGTAAAAGACGCCGGGCACCCCGTGGCTTGGGGCTTCCGACAGCTTGACACTGCGGCTGATGACGGTTTCATAGACCAATTTGCCGAAATAATTGCGGGCTTCCTCCGCCACCTGGGCGGAAAGATTGGTACGGCTATCAAACATGGTCAAGAGCACCCCTTCCAAAGAGAGGTCGGGGTTTAAATTATTTTTCACCAATTGATAGGTATTGAGCAGCTGGGTTAAGCCCTCCAAGGCGTAATATTCGCATTGCAGGGGGATCATGACGCTGCCGGCGCAGGCCAAAGCGTTCACGGTCAAGAGCCCCAAGGAAGGAGGGCAATCGATAAATATATAATCATAATAGGGAGAAAGAGGGCGGATAGCCCGGCGCAATTTGTTTTCCCGGCTGATGGCATTGACCAGCTCCACCTCGGCGCCGGCCAACTGTATGGTGGCAGGGAGCAGGCTTAAATTGGTAAAATCCGTTTCCTTAATCACCGCTTGTGGAGGCGCGCCGTTAATCAGCACGTCATAAACGCAATGTTCCAGCTCTCTGCGGTCCATGCCTAAGCCGCTGGTGGCGTTTCCCTGGGGGTCTAAGTCAATGAGCAGGACTTTTTTCCCCTGCGCACCCAAAGCAGCGCTAAGATTAATGGCTGTGGTGGTTTTGGCCACGCCGCCTTTCTGATTCACAATGGCGATGATTTTTCCCATAACGCTCCGTCCTTTTCTTCCTTCTTTTCCAAATTTGCTAAGGCGGCCTTTGTTCCAGAAAGTCCGCGTTTGTTAATAGTTCGTGCGGAAGCGGCGTTTTCCTGCCAAGCCCTAAGGGAAAGGGGAGAAAAGGGAAATTCTGGGACAAGGTTTCACGTGAAACATTAAGGGGAACCCCTTAGCCCTAGGACAAGGTTTCACGTGAAACATCAGCAGCTTTGTGGGGAAAAGGCTTCCTTTGCCCCGGCAAACAAAAAAGCCCCCTTTGAAGGGGGCTTTGCTTTACAAGGGGTTTTTGCTGGGCATACCAGGGCGGCGGGGGTATTTCTTCGGGGTGGGGGCGGTTTTTCCTAGGGCAAGGATGACCCGGCGTTCCCCGCTGGACAAGGGGCATTGCAAATTCATCAGCACTTCAGCGTGTAATTCCGCTAAAGCGTTTTCCGCCTGATCCAATTCCTCCTGTGCATTGGCGCCTTTATAAGCCAACAGCACACCCTCTACAGCCAACAGGGGGAAAGCATATTCCAACAGCACCGGCAAGGGGGCCAAAGCCCGAGCCGTGACCAGTTTGGCTTTTTCCCGATACTGCTTATCCTGGCCCAGCTCCTCAGCGCGGCCCTGGC
>CAKRYM010000003.1 GCA_934427095.1 uncultured Bacillota bacterium
GTACAGAGATGCCTGCAAGATGAAAACACCAGCCAACCCCAGAAGATGGGTGTGTGGCGTATATTTTTGTGTGTTCAACAGTCTTGCGGCAAAGCAGGGCTGTTTTCTTTTTCTTAGCCCAAAGCAAAGGAGAATGAACATGGAATGTTTGGCCATGGAGAAAAAATCTGTCGTTGAAGCATTGGCCAGTCTGGGCATTAGCGCCGCCCGGGCGGAAGCCTGTTTTTCCCATTGCCTCGTTTTTCCCGGTTTCGTTGATGTGCATGTGCATTTACGCGAGCCGGGTTTTTTTTATAAAGAAACCATAGCCAGCGGCACAGCGGCCGGGGCCAAGGGCGGGTACACCGCTTTATGCGCCATGCCCAATCTAAACCCGGTGCCCGATAGCCGGGACACCTTGTTCTTGCAATTGGAGTTGATCCGCCAAAAGGCCCGCATCCCCGTATACCCCTATGGGGCCATTAGCATGGGGGAACAGGGGCAAATGCTTTCCGATATGGAAGCCATGGCCCCCTATGTGATCGGCTTTTCCGATGACGGCAAAGGCATGCAGAAAGAGGGCTTGATGGCCAAAGCCATGGAAAAAGCCCAAGCCTTGGGAAAGATCATCGCCGCCCATTGCGAGGAGGAAAGCCTGCTCAACGGCGGCTATATTCACGACGGGGCTTATGCGAAAGCCCATGGACACAAGGGTATTTGCAAGGAAAGCGAATGGCAACCTTTGGCTAGGGATTTGCGTTTGGCCAAGGAAACGGGCTGCGCTTATCATGTTTGCCATGTGTCCTGTTTGGAAAGTCTGGAGCTGATCCGCCAAGCCAAAAAGGAAGGGGTGGACGTCACTTGCGAAACCGCGCCCCATTATTTGACCTTAACAGAGGCGGATTTAGAGGAGGACGGCCGTTTTAAGATGAACCCGCCCTTACGAACAGAAGAGGATAGAAAAGCCCTGATCCAGGGGATTTTAGACGGCACCGTGGATATGATCGCTACGGACCACGCCCCCCATAGCCGAGAGGAAAAAAGCCGCGGCTTAAAGGATAGCCTCATGGGGGTGGTAGGCTTGGAAACCGCTTTTCCCGTATTGTATACGAAATTGGTCTGTCCGGGGATTCTCCCCTTGGAAACCTTGATTCGTTGCTTGAGCACGAACCCCAGGAAACGGTTTTCCATCCCCTTAGACCAGGACATGACCATTTGGGACTTAACAGAAACAGAACAGATCGACCCGGAAACCTTTTTGAGCCAAGGACGGAGCACGCCCTTTGCCCAGTGGGAAGTCAAGGGTAAATGTAAGATGACCATTGCAGGAGGACGCATCGTATGGCAAGACGATTTGATCGAAAGCTTGTGCTAGAGGACGGTTCCCAATATTTCGGCTTTGGCTTTGGGGATAAAAAGGATAGGGTGTGCGAAATCGTGTTCAATACCTCTATGGTGGGGTATCAGGAAATCGTTTCCGACCCTTCTTATACGGATCAGCTGGTGGTGATGACCTATCCCTTGATCGGCAATTACGGCATTGCGGACGAGGACTTTGAAACCCGCACCCCCAGCATCGGCGGCTTGGCCGTAGGGGAATACAATGACCAGCCGTCCAATTTCCGCTGCATCAGAACGTTGGCGGAAACCTTGGAAGATTATCATATTCCCTGCATTGAAGGGATAGACACCCGTAAACTCACCCGCAGCATCCGGGATTTGGGTAGTAGAAAGGTGCTGATTACGGATATTGATACCCCCATGGAAATGGCCATGGATATTTTGCATAGCAGCAAAATCCCCCATGACGCCGTAAGTCGAGTCAGCTGTCAGAAGCGTTGGTATTCCCGTACCGCCAATCCCCGTTTCCAGGTGGTGGCGGTAGATTGCGGCATGAAGCTGAACATTTTGCGCTCCTTGAAGCAGCGCCGCTGCAATGTGACGGTAGTGCCCTGGAATATTACGGCAGAAGAAGTGTTGGCCATGGCGCCGGATGGACTGTTCCTCTCCAATGGCCCTGGGGACCCGGAGGACGTGACCCCGGTGATTCGCCTGGTGCAAGAATTACGGGGAAAATTGCCCATTTTCGGCATTTGCCTGGGCCATCAGGTGATTTCCCTGGCTTATGGGGGCAAAACCTATAAACTGAAATTCGGCCACAGAGGGGGCAATCATCCGGTGAAAAACCTGCTCACCAGCAAGGTGGAAATTACCTCCCAAAACCATAGTTACGCCGTGGACGAGGCTTCTTTGGCCAATACGGGCTTGCTGGTGACGCACCGGAATTTGTTGGACAATACGGTGGAAGGGGTGGCTTGCCCTAAGGACAAGCTGTTCTGCGTCCAGTATCATCCGGAAAGCGCCCCTGGCCCCCAGGATAGCGGCTACTTATTCGATCAATTCATCAGCAGCATGGAGGAGGAAAAGGCAAATGCCTAAACGGAGCGATATCAAAAAAGTGTTGGTCATTGGCAGCGGCCCCATTGTCATTGGGCAGGCCGCGGAATTCGACTATGCCGGCACCCAGGCTTGCCTGGCCTTAAAGGAAGAAGGCTATGAGGTGGTCTTGGCCAATTCCAACCCTGCTACCATCATGACCGATGAAACCATTGCGGATAAAATTTATATGGAGCCTTTGACTTTGGAATATATTGCCAAGATCATCCGCTACGAGCGGCCGGACGCCATTGTGCCGGGGATCGGCGGCCAAACGGGGCTCAATTTGGCAGTGCAGCTGGAACGGAAAGGAATTTTACGGGAATGCCAGGTAGAGCTGTTGGGCACCCCCAGCAGCAGTATTGACCAGGCGGAGGACAGAGATTTGTTCAAGGCCCTTTGCCAGGAAATCGGCGAACCGGTCTTGCCCTCTTTGATTGCCAACTCTATGGAAGAAGGGGTGAAAGCCGCGGAAGAAATCGGCTATCCCGTGGTGCTGAGGCCAGCCTTTACCTTAGGGGGCACAGGCGGTGGCTTTGCCGACAACGAAGAAGAGCTGAAAGAGCTCATGAAACATGCCTTGAAGCTTTCCCCGGTTCATCAGGTGCTGGTGGAAAAGAGCATCAAAGGCTATAAGGAAATCGAATACGAGGTAATCCGGGACAAGAACGACACGGCCATTACCATTTGTAATATGGAAAATATGGACCCCGTGGGCATTCATACCGGGGACTCCATTGTGGTTTGCCCCTCCCAGACCTTGACCAATAAGGAATACCATATGCTCAGGGACGCGGCCTTGCGCATTATCCGCGCCTTGAAGATTGAAGGGGGCTGCAATGTACAGTTTGCCTTAGACCCTCAGTCCTTCTCTTACTATGTAATTGAGGTAAACCCCAGGGTGTCCAGGTCCTCGGCTTTGGCTTCCAAGGCCAGCGGTTACCCCATTGCCCGGGTTTCCGCCAAAATCGCCGTGGGCATGACCTTGGACGAAATCCCCATTGCCAATACGCCGGCCAGCTTTGAGCCTACATTGGATTATGTGGTGACCAAGCTGCCCCGTTTCCCCTTTGACAAATTTTCCGACGCCAACAACCGCTTGTCCACCCAGATGAAAGCCACTGGGGAAGTGATGAGCATTGGCCGTACCTTTGAGGAAAGCTTGCTAAAAGCCATCCGTTCCTTGGAAACCGGGGTTTGGCATTTACATATGCGGAAATTCGACCAAATGTCCGTAGAAGAAATGCTGGATTATATTGCCGTGGGTACGGACGACCGTATCTTTGCCATTGGGGAATTGCTCCGGCGGGATGTGGATATGGGCCGGATTTGCGATTGCTGCCATATCGACCTCTTTTTCATTGAGAAATTGCGCCATATCATCCTCTTGGAACGGGAAGCGGAAGCCCATCCCTTTGATGCCCCTACCTTACGGGAATTGAAACGCTACGGTTTTTGCGATAAGGCCATTGGGGAATTCTGGCGCTGCTCCGCGGACCAGGTCAGGACTTTCCGTTTGCAGCAGGGGATTGTGCCGGTGTACAAAATGATCGACACCTGCGCTTCGGAATTTGATTCCTATATTCCCTATTTTTACTCCACCTATGCGGAAGAAAACGAATCCCAAGTTTCTACGGGCAAAAAAGTGGTGGTGCTGGGGGCTGGGCCTATCCGCATCGGCCAAGGGGTGGAATTCGATTATTCCACGGTGCACGCAGTAAAAACCATTAAGGAAGCGGGCATCGAAGCCATTATCATCAACAATAACCCGGAAACGGTTTCCACGGATTACACTTGTTCGGATAAATTGTATTTCGAACCCTTGACCGTGGAGGATGTATTGAATATCATTGACTTAGAAAAGCCCATGGGGGTCATCGCCTCCTTAGGCGGGCAGACCGCCATTAATTTGGCTGCGCCTTTGCGGGAAAGAGGCGTGACCTTGATCGGCACAGATCAGGACGCCATTGAACGGGCGGAAAACCGGGACGCCTTTGAAAAGATTTTGCTGGAATTGAACATTCCGCAGCCTAAAGGCCGGGCCGTCACCCGGATTGAGGACGGGGTGAAAGCCGCTGGGGAAATCGGCTACCCGGTGTTGGTGAGACCCTCCTTTGTCTTGGGGGGGAGAGCCATGCAAATCGTGGCCAATGAACAGCAGCTCAGGCATTATCTGAAAACCGCCGTGGAAGTGGATGAGGATAAGCCGGTGCTGGTGGACCGCTATATCCGCGGCAGAGAAGTGGAAGTGGACGCGGTCTGCGACGGGGAGCAGGTCTTTGTCCCCGGTATTATGGAGCTGATCGAACGTACCGGGGTCCATTCCGGGGACTCCATCAGCGTGTATCCGCCCTTTAGTCTGTCCCAGCAGGTAAAGGACACGGTGCTGGATTATACCCGCCGCTTGGGCCTGGGCATTGGCATCAAGGGCTTGTTCAATATTCAGTTTATTGTGGATCGGGAGGATCAGGTCTATATCATTGAGGTAAACCCCCGCTCTTCTCGGACCGTACCCTTTATTTCCAAGGCCACGGGCTATTGCTTAGCAGATATTGGTACCTTGGTCATGCTGGGCAAAAGCTTAAAGGAACAGGGCTTTACGGAGATTTACGGCAAAGAATCCAGCCGTTGGTATGCCAAGGCGCCGGCCTTCTCCTTTGCGAAATTACGGGGCTTGGACGCTTATCTTTCCCCGGAAATGAAATCCACTGGGGAAGCCATCGGTTATGATAAGAAAATGACCCGCGCCCTCTACAAGGCCTTACAAGCTTCAGGCATGCAGGTGATGAATTACGGCACGGTGTTTGTGACCATTGCGGATGCGGATAAAGAAGAAGCCTTACCCTTGATTCGCCGCTTCTATAACATGGGCTTTAATATCGAAGCCACGGCCGGCACTGCCTCTTTCTTAAAGGAGCATGGCATCAAAACCCGGGTGAAAAAGAAAATCAGCGAAGGCAGCGAGGAAATTTTGGACTCCATTCGCCAAGGCTATGTGAATTATGTGGTGAATACCAGAGACGTGGCAGAGCCCTTAACCGCCGGGGCGGAATCTGACGGTCACGCCATTCGCCAATGCGCCGTGGAAAACGGCGTCACGGTGTTCACGGCTTTGGATACCGTAGCAGCTTTGCTGGATGTTTTGGAAGAGATCACCATGGAAATTTCCACCATCAATCAGGGGAGAGAGAACAAATGAAACAAAACACCTATGTGATTCAGGAGAACCGTCCCTTGACCAGGACCGTCTATGAAATGCGCCTGCATGGGGATACCTCCGCCTTGGAAAAACCCGGCCAGTTCGTGAACATACAGCTGGCTGGGAAATATTTGCGCCGCCCCATTTCCGTTTGCGATTATGATGCAGAGGGCATGACCTTGCTCTACAAGGTGGTAGGGGAAGGCACCGCCCAAATGAGCCATATGCGCCATGGGGAAAAGCTGGATTTGCTCACCGGGCTGGGCAATGGCTTTTCCTTGGAAAAAGCAGGGGAAAGCCCCCTCTTGGTGGGCGGCGGTATTGGCATCCCGCCCCTGTACGGCTTAGCCAAGGCTTTGCTGGCCAACGGGAAAAAGCCTCAGGTTATCCTGGGCTTTAACAGCGGGGACGAGGTCTTTTATGTGGAGGAATTTGAACAATTAGGCTTGACAGTGCATGTGGCTACCGTAGACGGTTCCTTAGGCACTAAGGGTTATGTGACCCAAGTGATGGCGCAGTTAACCTACAGTTATTTTTATACCTGCGGCCCCATGGCCATGTTCCGGGCCATTGAGGAAATCGCCAAAACCAGCGGCCAGTTCAGCTTTGAGGAACGCATGGGCTGTGGCTTCGGTGCCTGCATGGGCTGCACCTGTAAGACAAAATACGGCAATAAACGCATCTGCAAAGACGGGCCGGTGCTGGAAAGGGAGGAAATCATATGGTAGACACCCGGGTAGAATTAAGCGGCTTAACCTTGGTTAATCCCATTATCCCTGCTAGCGGCACCTTTGGCTATGGGCAGGAATTCGCGGAATTGTATGATATCAATTGCCTAGGCAGCTTTTCCTTTAAAGGCACCACCAAAGATGCCCGCTTTGGCAACCCGACGCCCCGGATTGCGGAATGCGATGACGGGCTCTTAAACGCCGTGGGCTTGCAAAACCCCGGGGTGGATCAGGTGATCAGCCAGGAATTGCCCAATATTGCCAAGATTTTTCATAAGCCGGTGATCGCCAACATCAGCGGCTTTTCCGTGGCGGAATATGTGGAATGCGCAGAGAAACTCACGGCACAGCCCCAGGTGGGGATATTGGAAATCAATATTAGCTGCCCCAATGTTCATGATGGCGGCATGAGCTTCGGCACCACAGCCAAGGCTGCGGCGGAAGTGACCAAGGCCGTGAAAGCCGTGGCCACCAAGCCCGTGTATATGAAGCTGAGCCCCAATGTGACGGATATCGTGGAGATCGCCAAGGCCTGCGCAGACGCGGGGGCAGACGGCATCAGCCTGATTAACACCTTGATGGGGATGCGCATCGATTTGAAAACGCGCCGGCCGGTATTGGCTAACGGTACTGGGGGGTACAGCGGCCCTGGCATTTTCCCCGTGGCCTTGCGCATGGTTTATCAAGTTTACGAAGCGGTAAAGCTGCCCATTATCGGCATGGGCGGCGTAGCCAGCGCTAAGGATGTGCTGGAAATGATGCTGGCTGGGGCAACCGGGGTGGAAGTAGGGGCCGCCAATTTGCGCAACCCCTATTGCTGCCGGGACATTGTCCAGGATTTGCCCGCTGTGATGGAAGAATACGGAATCGACCGCTTAGCGGATATCATAGGAGGTGCCCACTAATGGCAAAGGACGTCATCATTGCCTGCGATTTTCCCAATCGGGAGCAGGTGCTGGGCTTTTTGGACAAGTTTAGCGGCAAAAAGCCTTTTGTGAAAATTGGCATGGAGCTGTTTTACGGCGTTGGCCCGGACATTGTACGAGAAATCAAAAGCCGGGGCCATCAGATTTTCCTGGATTTGAAGCTGCATGATATTCCCAATACCGTGGAAAAAGCCATGGCGGTGTTAAGCGCTTTGGATGTGGATATTTGCAATCTCCACGCCAGCGGCACCAAGGCCATGATGGAAGGGGCGTTGAAAGGCTTAACCCGGCCGGACGGTAGCCGTCCCTTGCTGATCGCCGTGACCCAACTCACTTCCACCAGCGAGGAAAGAATGCAGCAAGAATTGCTCATCAACGCCCCCTTGGAAGAAACGGTACTTCATTATGCGAAAAACGCGGCGGAAGCAGGCTTAGACGGGGTGGTCTGCTCCCCCTTGGAAGCAGGGAAAGTGCACCAGGTTTGCGGGGAGAACTTCCTCACCGTGACCCCTGGGGTACGCTTTGCGGAAGGGAATACCCAGGATCAGGTCAGGGTCACTACCCCGGCCAAAGCCCGGGAACTGGGCTCCGATTATATTGTGGTGGGCCGTCCTATTACCGCTGCCCCTGACCCAGTGGCTGCTTATGAACGTTGCTTAACCGAATTCTTAGGCGAAGGGATAAAATAAAGGAGATCAATATGGAAAACATTGCAGAATTGATTGCCAAGGATTTGCTTTCCATCCGTGCGGTCTTTTTCCGGCCGGATGAACCGTTTACCTGGGCCAGCGGTATCAAAAGCCCGGTGTATTGCGACAACCGTTTGACCTTGACCGCCCCCAAGGTACGTAATGACGTGGAAAACGCCCTAGCAGAAACCATACGCCGGGAATATCCGGAGGTGGAAGTGCTGATGGGGACTTCTACCGCGGGCATTGCCCACGCTGCCATTACCGGGCATATTTTGGGCTTGCCCATGGGCTATGTCCGTTCCGGCGCTAAGGATCACGGCCGGGGCAATCAAATCGAAGGCCGCTTGGAAGCAGGACAAAAAGTGGTGGTGGTGGAGGATTTGATTTCCACTGCCGGTAGTGTTTTGGAAGTGGTGGAGGTGCTGAGACAAGCGGGCGCGCAGGTCTTAGGCATTGTGTCCATCTTTACTTACGGCATGAAAAAAGGTTTGGACCGCATGGCCGAAGCCCAGGTGAAAAACGTCAGCTTAACCAATTTTGATGTGATCGCCCAGGTAGCAGCAGCGGAAAATTATATCCGGCCTGAGGATGTTGTCCGTCTGAAGGCGTTCCGGGACAATCCCAGTGACGAAAGTTGGATCGGAGGCAAATAATGAGACATTTAATTGATATTCTGGATTTAAGCCGGGAGGAGATTGAAGAACTCTTGGCCACAGCCAATGATATTATTGCTCACCCGGAAAATTATCGGGAAAAATGCAAATACAAAAAACTGGCTACCCTTTTCTTTGAGCCCTCTACCCGTACCCGCTTGAGCTTTGAAGCAGCCATGCAGGAATTAGGCGGCGGCACCTTGGGCTTTGCGGATGCCAGTACCAGCTCCGCTTCGAAAGGGGAAAGCGTGTCTGACACGGTTTCCGTGGTGAGCTGCTATGCGGATATTATCGCCATGCGCCACCCCAAAGAAGGGGCGCCTTTGGTGGCCTCCATGCGGTCTTCCGTACCCATTATCAATGCCGGGGACGGGGGGCACAATCATCCCACCCAGACCTTGGCGGATTTGTTGACCATCAGCCGGGAAAAAGGCCGCTTGGATCATTTGACCATCGGCTTTTGCGGGGACTTGAAATTCGGCCGCACGGTCCATTCTTTGATCGCGGCCATGTCCCGCTATGAAGGCATTCGCTATGTGCTGATTTCGCCGGAAGAATTGAAATTACCCAGCTATGTGAAGGCCGACCATATCAAGAGCCGCAATATCCCTTATACCCAGACCACGGATTTGGAAGCGGTCATGCCGGAATTGGACGTGCTCTATATGACCAGGGTACAGCAGGAACGTTTCTTCAATGAGGAGGATTACCTCCGCTTACGGGATAGCTATATCCTAACCCCGGACAAGCTGAAAACCGCCAAAGAGGATTTGATTATCCTCCATCCCCTGCCCAGGGTCAATGAAATTTCCGTGGCCGTGGACGACGATAAGCGGGCTTGCTATTTTAAGCAGGTGAAAAACGGTAAATTCATGCGGATGGCGCTGATCTTGAAGTTATTGGGGGTGCAATAAATGAATATTGATTCTATTCAAAACGGCATTGTGATCGACCATATTCAGGCAGGCAAAGCCATGCAGCTTTATCAAATGCTGGGCTTGGACCAGCTGGAATGCCCGGTGGCGGTGATCAAAAACGCCACCAGCAAGAAAATGGGGAAAAAGGACATCATTAAGATTGACGCCAATTTGGATTTGAATTTGGATGTGTTGGGTTATGTGAGCCCCAGCATCACCGTGAATATCATTCAAAACGGTGTCCGGGTAGAGAAGAAGCATATTGATTTACCGGAAACCTTGACCGATATCTTAAAATGCAAAAACCCCCGCTGCATCACTACTACGGAACAGGAAATCCGGCATATTTTCCGTTTGACAGACCGAGAAAACCGGGTTTACCGTTGTATTTATTGCGATACTAAGGCGGCGGAATAAGCTATGTTCAGCAGGCGTCCCGAATATTCGGGACGCCTGTTTGTCCTTTGTTTACCTGGGCTTTTTGGCATAAGGCAAGGGAAAGAAAAAAGAGGCAAAGTTTTTCAAGAAATTTGCAAAATAATTCTTGACTCTGATACTTTATCATGCTAATATGATAGCAAAATGATGATAGAAACTGGGGGATTCGGCATGATGAGAGATACCGGCATCTTCAAAGGGGAGGAGCAAATCATGTTCGCCCTGCGGGAGCTGTATCAGTCCTATGGCTATCAGCAATACCAGGTGAGCAAATTTGAAGAATATGATTTGTATGCCCAGAACAGGAATTTCTTGGCCAGCAAGCAATTGCTGACCTTTCATGATACCAATGGGAAGCTGATGGCCTTAAAGCCGGACGTCACCCTGTCTGTGATCAAAAACACCCGGCCGGAGCAATTGCCCCGTAAACTCTATTATACGGAAAATGTTTACCGGGTACCGAAAAACGCCTACGGTTTCCGGGAAATTATGCAGACCGGGTTGGAATATATCGGCGAAGCGGATTTGTATACCACCAGTGAAGTGGTGATGCTGGCAGCCAAAAGCTTAAACGTCATCAGTCCGGACCATGTGCTGTGCCTCTCCCATTTGGGCTTAATTTCCGGCATCTTGAAAGCCGCTAACCTAAGCGAGGAACAGGAAGCCCAGGTTTTGACCTTGTTAGGGGAAAGAAATGCCCATGATTTGGCGGCCTTGGGCTTACCCAAGGAATGGGAAGAAACCTTGACCGCCTTATTGGCTTTACGGGGGCCTTTGGACCTAACCTTAAGCAAGGCAGAGGCCTTAGCCTTGCCAGAAGAAAGCCGCCAGGCTTTGCAGGAATTAAGCGCCCTTTGCCGCTTGGTGAATCGCTTTGGTTTTAGCCAGGTGGAGCTGGACTTCTCCTTAGTGGGCAATACGGATTATTATCAAGGCTTGATTTTCCGGGGCTTTGTGAACGGGGTGCCTAGCAGCGTGCTGTCCGGCGGCCGTTACGACCCCTTGCTGAGGAAAATGGCCAAACCAGGCCAAGGCATTGGCTTTGCGGTGTATTTGGACCAATTGGACCGTATCGTGGGCAGCCGGCCCCGTTATGATGTGGATGTGCTGCTCTCTTATGACCCGGATAGCGATGCGGAGACCGTGCTGCGCACAGCGGAACGGCTGCTGGCCGCAGGCAAACGGGTACGGGTCCAGCAGGAAGAGGCAGGGGAATTAACCTATGCCGTGCATATGCAGGTCCAGGGAGAGGAGGTTGTGACCCTTGAAACGCTTTGTTAACGTGGCCTTACCCAAAGGCCGTTTAGGAGAAAAGGTCTACGGCCTCTTGGCCGAAGCAGGCTATGAATGCCCCTCCTTATTGGAAGAAAACCGCAAGCTCACCTTTGAAAATGAGGAAAAAGGCGTGCGTTATTTCTGGGTGAAGCCCTCTGACGTGGCCATTTATGTAGAAAGAGGCGCCGCGGACGTGGGGGTAGCGGGCAAAGACATTTTGCTGGAATATGAGCCGGATGTCTATGAATTGCTGGATTTGGGTGTGGGCAAATGCCGCATGTGCGTGGCGGCACCCAAGGATTTCCGAGATGATACCAGCCATGCTTTACGGGTCGCCACCAAATTCCCCCATATTGCGGCCAGGCATTATTTGAGCCAAAGCCGGGAAATCGACATCATCAAGTTAAACGGCTCCATTGAGCTGGCGCCCATTTTGGGCTTGTCTGATGTGATTGTGGATATTGTGGAAACCGGCGCCACCTTAAAGGAAAACGGCTTAGAGCCCAAGGAAACCGTGGTGCCCATCAGCGCCCGACTCATTGCCAATAAAGCGTGCTATCCCTTTAAAGCCAAGGAAATCGACGCCTTGTGCGAGAGTTTAGCCAAAGTTTGTCAAGAAAGGAAATAAGACCATGCGCATTTGGAATTATGAAGAAACCGACCTCTCCCTGCTGCTCATGCGCACCATGGAGGATAATCAATTGGGCCCGGTGGTGGCGGAAATCATCGCCAAAGTGGCCAAAGAAGGGGATCAGGCCTTAAAGGATTTCGCCGCCCGTTTTGACCATGCGGAGTTAACGGATTTGGAAGTTTCCCGAGAAGAAATCCAAAAGGCCAGGGAAGCCGTGGGGCCTGCGCTCCTTCGGGTTATGGAAAGAGCTGCGGAAAATATCCGCGCTTTCCACAGCAAACAGGTGCGGGAAGGCTTTACTTGGAAAAAAGAAGATGGCATGATTTTGGGCCAGAAAGTGACGCCCATTGAAAAAGTGGGCTTATACGTGCCCGGCGGCACGGCTAGCTATCCCTCTACGGTGCTGATGAACGCTATCCCCGCCAAAATCGCGGGCTGTGAGGAAATCGTCATGGTTTCCCCGCCTACCTGCAACGGCAGCATTGCGGCGCCCATTTTGGCAGCGGCCAGTGTGGCTGGGGTAAATCGTATTTTTAAGGTCGGGGGCGCTCAGGCTGTGGCGGCTTTGGCTTATGGCACGGAAACCATTCCCAAGGTGGATAAAATCGTAGGCCCAGGCAACGCCTATGTGGCGGAAGCCAAACGCCAGGTCTTTGGCCGGGTGAATATTGACATGATCGCCGGCCCCAGCGAAATCTTGGTGGTGGCGGACGAGGACAATGACCCGGCGTATTTGGCTGCGGATTTGCTGAGCCAGGCGGAACATGATAAATTAGCCACTGCTGTTCTGGTAACGGACAGCCGCAGCTTGGCAGAAGCAGTCAGCGCAGAAGTGGAAAAACAGCTTCAGGTCTTGCCCAGGGAAGAAATCGCCCGCGCTTCTATTGAAACCAATGGGAAAATCATTATTACCCGGTCTTTGGACCAGGCTATAGAAGCAGCCAATGCCTTGGCGCCGGAACATTTGGAAATTTGCGTCAAAGACCCCATGGCTTGCTTGCCCAAGATCCGCAATGCAGGCTCTGTGTTCTTAGGCAAATATTGCCCGGAAGCGGTGGGGGATTATCTGGGTGGGCCTAATCACACCCTGCCCACCAGCGGCACCGCTCGCTTTTCCAGCCCCTTGTCTGTGGACGACTTTGTGAAAAAGACCCAGTTTAGCTATTTAACCGAAGAAGCTTTGGCTGGCTTAGCCGAGGATATCGCGGTCTTTGCCCGCGCCGAAGGCTTAGAAGGCCATGCCAGAAGCGCCTTAATCCGGGGAAAGAAGGCTTAAGCCATGAGTAGATTTTTCAGCGAAAAATTAAGCAAACTAACGGCCTATGTGCCAGGGGAACAGCCCCAGGGGAGAGAATATGTAAAGCTGAATACCAATGAGTCCCCTTTTCCGCCCCCGAAACCGGTGCTGGACGCCGTGGCGGAAGCAGCGGGAAAAGCCAATTTGTATTCTGACCCGGAAGCTACCCTGTTAAAGGAAAAGATTGCCCAGCTTTATCATATTCAGCCGGAAAACGTCCTGCCGGTCAATGGTTCGGACGAGGTGCTGTATTTCGCCTTTTTGGCCTTTGGGGATGAAACGCATCCTTTTGCTTGCCCGGAGATTAGCTATGGCTTTTACCCGGTCTTTGGCGCCATCACCCAGGTACCGGTAAAGCAAATCCCCTTGGCTAAAGATTTTTCCATTGATTACCGGGATTACTTAGGCTTAAACCAGAATATCGTCATTGCTAACCCGAATGCCCCCACGGGCTTGACCTTGAGCCCTAAGGAAATTGAGGAAATCCTTTCTAGCAACCGGGATCATGTGGTGGTCATTGACGAAGCCTATGTGGATTTTGGCGGGGAAAGCGTTGTCCCCTTAATCGCCAAATACGAGAATTTGTTGGTCACCCAGACCTTTTCCAAATCCCGCTCCTTGGCCGGGGCCCGCTTGGGCTTTGGCTTTGGCCAAAAAGAGCTGATCCAGGATTTGAACACGGTGAAATATTCCATCAACCCCTATAATGTGAACCGCATGACCCAGGCCGCAGGGGTAGCGGCCATTGCCTGTGAGGAGATTTATCAAGACCATTGCCAAGCGGTGCAGTCTGCCCGGGAATTTACCGCCCAACGCTTACGGGAACTGGGCTTTACGGTGCTTCCCTCCAAAGCCAATTTCCTGTTTGCCAAGAAAGAGGGCTTAAAGGGGGAGGACTTCTACCAGGGATTAAAAGAAAGAGGCGTCTTGATCCGCCACTTTGCTAAGGCAGAAATCGCCGACTGGTGCCGTATCAGCATTGGCAGCCAGGGGCAGATGGAGCGGTTCTTGGCAGAAACCGAAGGGTTGTTAAGGGAGAAAGGATGCTGAACCATGCGAAACGCTGAGATTGCCCGGAAAACTTTAGAAACCGATATTTCCTTAAGGTTGGCCTTAGACGGCACGGGGAAAAGCCAAATCCAGACCGGTATCGGCTTTTTTGACCATATGCTGACCTTATTCGCCAAGCACGGCCGTTTTGACCTGGAGCTTACCTGCAACGGGGATATTTGGGTGGACGGCCATCATAGCGTGGAGGACATCGGCTTAGCTTTAGGGGAAGCCTTACGCCAAGCCTTAGGGGAAAAGCGGGGCATTGTGCGCTATGGCCAAATGCTGCTCCCCATGGACGAAGCCTTAATCCTTTGCGCCGTGGATTTGTCCGGCCGTAGTTATTTGGGCTTTGACGCGAAATTCCCGTCCCAAAAGGTAGGGGTATTTGACACAGAGCTGGTGCATGAATTTATGCAGGCCTTTTGTCATAAAGGGGAATTTACCCTGCACATTAAGGCTTTGGCCGGGGAAAATACCCATCATCTGATTGAAGGGATGTTTAAAGCTTTAGGTAGGGCTTTACGACAGGCGGTGGCCATTGACCCGGACGCGGCAGAAGAAATCCCTTCTACCAAAGGAGTTTTGGCATGATTGCAATTGTAGATTACGGGGTGGGGAATTTGTTTTCCCTGCAATGCTCCTTGCAGCGAATCGGCGCGGAAACCGTGGTCAGCTCTGACGCGGCAGAAATTCGCCAGGCAGAGAAAGTCATTCTCCCCGGCGTAGGCGCTTTTCGGGATGCTGAGGAAAAGCTGCGCTTAAGCGGCTTAGGCCAAGTGGTGCAGGAAGAAGCCCGCTTGGGCAAACCATTGCTGGGCATTTGCTTAGGCATGCAAATGCTCTTTGAAAAAAGCTTTGAATATGGGGAATACCCGGGGCTTGGCCTTCTAAAAGGGGATGTGGTCCCCATGGAAGGGAATTTGCCTAAGGAATTGAAAATCCCCCATATCGGCTGGAACGCCCTGCATTTTGGGGAGCAGAAGCACCCCCTCTTCACCTATGTAAAGGAAGGGGATTGCGTCTATTTTGTGCATAGTTTTTACGCGGACCATTGTGCGGATTCCTTGATTGCCAGCACCGAATATGGCAAGGAAATCACCGCGGCTGTGGCTAAGGGAAATATCCTCGGTTGCCAATTCCATCCGGAAAAAAGCGGCGCCGTGGGCTTAAATATCTTGAGAGCCTTTTGCGAAGGAAAGGTGGTTAAGGCATGATACTTTTACCAGCCATTGATTTGTATGGGCAAAAGGCCGTGCGCCTCTATCAAGGGGATTATGGGCAAATGACCGTATATAGCGAGGATATTCCCGCCCTGGCCAAAACTTTTCAGGCGGCCGGGGCAGAATACCTGCATATGGTGGATTTAGAAGGGGCCAAGGATGGCACCCAGCCCCATTTTCCTTTGGTGGCGAGCTTAGCCAAACATACTGGGCTCAAGATTGAGATCGGCGGCGGCATCCGGACAGAAGCAGCCATTGCCCGCTATTTGGAAGCCGGGGTATGCCGGGTAATTTTGGGCACCGCGGCCATCACGGACTGGGATTTCCTCTGCCGTATGGTGAAGCGCTACGGCAAAGGCATTGCCGTGGGCGTGGACTGTAAAGACGGCTTAGTGGCCATTCACGGTTGGCAGGAGCTGAGCCAGGTGCCGTATGGGGAATTTTGCCAGCGCTTGGCGGAGATTGGCGTACAAACCGTGATTTGTACGGATATTAGCAAGGACGGGGCCATGCAAGGGACCAATTTGGCCTTGTATCGGGAATTGAAGAAAGGGTTGCAGCTGGATATCATTGCTTCCGGCGGCGTGTCCACCTTAGAGGATGTGAAAGCCTTGGCCCAAATCGGCGTAGCCGGGGCCATTGTGGGCAAAGCCTATTATACGGGAGCCATTGATCTGGCCGCAGCGATCAGGATAGCCAAATGATTACCAAACGGATTATTCCCTGCCTGGACGTGAAAGACGGCCGGGTGGTGAAAGGCCGTAACTTCCTGGGCTTGCAGGATGTGTCCAACCCAGTGAAGCTAGCGGAATATTATTCGGATAATGGCGCGGATGAGCTGGTGTTTTATGATATCACCGCTTCCGCAGAGGGCAGAAAGCTGTTTACGGATATTTTGACGGAAACCGCGTCCAAGGTCTTTATCCCCTTAACCGTTGGCGGGGGCATCAATACCCTGGCGGATTTTGACCGGGTCTTAAAATGCGGCGCCGATAAGGTTAGCGTGAATTCCGGCGCGTTAAAACATCCGGATTTGATTCGCCAAGGGGCTCTGCGCTATGGGGATCAATGCGTGGTTCTGTCTGTGGACGCTAAGGCCAATGCCGACGGCACCTGGCATGTCTATGCCAAAGGGGGCCGAGAGGACACGGGCCTGGATTTATTGGAATGGGTAAAACAAGGGGTCTCTTTGGGGGCCGGGGAAATCGTCCTGAATTCCATTGATACGGACGGGGTTAAGGAAGGCTTTGATTTACCCATGCTGGACGCTGTTTCCTCCCTGGTTTCCGTACCGGTGATCGCTTCTGGCGGCGCTGGCAAAATGGAGGACTTTTTGACCCTCTTTCGCACCTTGCCCAAGGTGGACGCGGGCTTAGCCGCTTCTATTTTCCACTTTTGGGAAGTGACCATTCCCGCCTTAAAAACCATGTTGCAAGAAAACGGCATCAATGTCAGGAGGTAAGCATGTTTGATCCAGCCAAATTGAAATTTGATGAAAAAGGGTTAATCCCCGCCATTGTGGTGGATACAGAAAGCAAAAAGGTGCTGACCCTGGCCTATATGAATCGAGAAAGTTTGGCCATTTCTATGGAAAAGGGGCTCACCTGTTTTTGGAGCAGGAGCAGGGGGGAGCTTTGGCTGAAAGGGGAAACCTCCGGCAATTATCAGCATATCGTGTCCATTACCGCAGATTGCGACCAGGACGCCCTCTTGGTGGAAGTGCGGAAAGACGGCCCCGCTTGCCATTTGGGTACGGATTCCTGCTTTAACACAGAGGTTTACGAGGGCGAAGCCCAGCCGGGCTTTACTTATGAAAGCTTAATGGAAATGCTGCACGGTAGGAAAACTTCCCCGAAGGAAGGGTCCTATACGACCTATTTGTTTGAAAAGGGCTTGGACAAAATCTTAAAAAAGATCGGCGAAGAAAGCACGGAAGTGATTATCGCCGCTAAGGATCAGGATAAGCCCAATACCGTCTATGAGCTGTGTGATTTGATGTATCACGCTATGGTGCTCATGGAGGAAACCGGCATCACCTTAGATGATTTGAAACGGGAAATGGCTTCCCGCCATGTAATCGACAAAAAGGTGAAGCAGGAAAAAATGGTCAAATAAGGATGTTTCAAGGATGTTTCTATGACAAAGCCCGTATCCTAGGATACGGGCTTTTCTGTTTCTTTTTTCCAGGCGGGAACGGGGATTAAGCCATATTTGCTTTTGATGCGGTCGAACTTTTCCAGCATGGGGTCAGTCAAAAACCAGAGGAAAAAGGCAGTGGCTGCGCCGTGTACCAAATCCATGGGAAAACCGGTGATGTAAGCAGCCAGCACCATTTGCCAAGTGGGGTTGTTTTGATACATCAATACCGTGGCGGGGTTCATGATACCGCCGTAAATCACCACAGTGGCCAAGGCCCCAAAGATGGTTAAGGAAAGGCGGCTCCGTTGCAAAAGGCCCCGGCAAAAGAGTATCCCGGCCAAAAGGCCGATCAAGCCGGTGGTGAACATTTGCCAAGGGGTCCAAGGCCCTTGGCCGAAAAACATATTGGATACAAACATGGTTACGGCCCCCACCAAAAAGCCGGTTTCGCCGCCAAAGGCCACCCCAGCTAAAATCACCAGGGCCAGCACAGGCTTGAAGCCGGGCAGCATGAAAAAGATCATCCGCCCCCCTACGGCTAAAGCGCAAAGGACGGCGATTAAGACCAGTTCCCGGGCTTGGGGTTTCCTGCCTTCAAAGACTAGGGCAAAGGGGAGCATGGTTTCGAAAACCAAGAGCAGGGAAATGAAGAAATAGCGCCTGTCTGCAAAGAGGAAATACCCTGCCAGCACCGTTAAGGGTGCGGCCACAGCCACCAAAAGCAAAGAAACCCAGGTGCGGCGGCTTAAGGGCTGCTTTTGTGGTTTGGGTATGGGGATGCGTTCTCGTTTTCGGTTCACGGCCAAGGCCAGCACCAAAAGGGAAAGGAGCAGTAAGCCGTAGACATAAGGATAGGTTTCCCCTTGGAAAGCCACGTTTTCCGCGGTGATGATTTGGGAAAGATTGACGCCTCTTAAGGCATACCAGGCGCAGCCGATGGCCGTTAAGCCCGCTACCCAAGCAAGGATACGCCGCCAAAGGGGGAGCTTATCCGGGTTCTTGGGCTTGGGGATGGGTTTCGGCCCTTGAAACCACTGATTTTCCGCGTTCCAATCCACTTCCGGTAAAGGCGGGGGTAAGACGCCGCCTAAGGCTTGCATAATGTCCTCCCCTAAGACGCAATTGTCCAGCAAACCCCGGCTGATCCGGTTGGCAATGGTGGTATAAAAGCTGTTCAAGGGGAAGAATTCCCGCGGGACCCCTTCTGCTACCATTTCCCCGTCAAAGAGGAAAACGCAGCGATCCCCGTATTGGGCGCAAAATTCCACGTCATGGCTGACCATGATTAAGGTAACGCCGTTTCGTTTCAAGCTTTGTAAAATCCCGGCAAAGGTCCGCTTAAAGGCCCCGTCCAGCCCCTTGGTGGGTTCGTCCAAAAGGAGGATATCCGGCCGGGTTAGCAGCACCTTAGCCAAGGCGGTTCGTTGTTGTTCGCCGCCGGAAAGGTCGTAAGGGTGCCGCTCTAGCAAAGGGGTTAAGCCGCAAAGATTAGCCATTTGCAGGACTTGGCTTTCTTTTTCGGTTTTGGTCAGATGCATATCCCCAAAGGCGTCTGCTAATTCTAGAAAGACGGTCTTTTTCCGAAACAGGGTTTGCGGGTCCTGGGGCAGGACCGCCACCTTACCCTGGCAGCGGATTTTGCCATGCTGGGGCAAATTCCCCTGGCTTAAAAGGGATAAGGCCGTGGTTTTCCCCGCGCCGTTGCTCCCTAAGAAGCAGAGCAGCTCCCCGGCATAAGCTTGCATACTTAAGCCCCGCAGGACGTCCGGGCTGTTTTGGGCATAGCGGAACCAGACTTCTTCCATTTCCACTGTTGCTTCCCCTTTCTTGGAAGCGGCGGAAGGCGGCTTAGGCGTAGAAATAGGCTGATTCGGCTGGGTTAAGGCATTTTGCAGCCAAGCGCGGCCTTCTCTGACCGTCAAGGGGCAAGGGCCTTTTCTCCCGCAGGCGTCCCAAATCCGCATGGTGGTGGGGAGGGAATAGTAGAGGTCTTGTTTCGGGTCCAGAATGATTTCCCCTTGTGTGGGCGGGGCGTCTAAGATCAGGCGGCCTTTGTCCAGCACCAGCAGGCGGTCAGCCAAGGGTAAAACGTCCTCCAAACGATGCTCGCTGATGAGCACCGTAACCCCCAGCTCCCGATTAATGCGGGACAAGGCGGTTAAAAATTCCGTCGCGGCAATGGGGTCTAACATGGAGGTAGGCTCGTCCAATAGGAGCAGCTTGGGGGAAAGGGTCATTACCGCAGCTAGGTTCAACAGCTGCTTTTGTCCGCCGGACAGGGCTTGTACCTCTTGATGGAACCAGCTTTGTATGCCGAAAAAATCCGCCATTTCCGCTACCCGCCGGCGGATGGCCGCGTTGTCATAGCCCAGGCTTTCCATAGCAAAGGCCAGCTCATGCCAGACTTTGTCTGTGACGATTTGCTGTTCCGGCGCTTGTAAGACAAAGCCAATATTTTCCGTTTGTTCCCGTTGGGAAAGGTCCGGCAGAGATTTCCCTTGGAAAAGCAGCTCCCCTTCTCTTTCTCCAAAGGGGGAGAGCAGGGGTTTGCATTGTCTAAGTAGGGTAGATTTCCCGCAGCCGGAAGAGCCGGCCAGCACTACGAATTCCCCGGCGTTAAGAGAAAGGCTAATCTTTTCTAGGGCAGGGGCGGTACATTCCGGATAGGTAAAGGTCAAATCCCGGACTTGGAGTAATGCCATTTTTCCTCCTCATAACGATTGATTACCATAGGGAGCAGGCAGAAAGCCAAATACACCCCGAACAAACAAAGGGAAAGGGGGGCCAATAAAGCGCCGCTCAAAAAGGGGTAATACTGAAAAAAGAAGCCGTCTAAGGCCGCGCCCAGGCTGAGAAAGGCCACCAACAGCACAATCAGCACAAGGGCTACTTTATCCCGGCGGCTCAAGGTATACAGGGAATACGCCGTGCGTCCGGGTAAGCCATAGCCACGGCTTTTCATGCTGTCCGCCGTTTGGATGGCGTTTTCCAAGGACCAGGTGACCAAAGCGGAAAACAAGGTTAAAGCGTTTTTTAATTTGGCAAAGGGGCCTTTTTTTAGGCTGACCCCTGCGGCCCGGTTGGCAGCGGTAATCCGCTTTAGCTGGGCGGAAAACAGGGGCACAAAGCGTAAGACCATGGACAGCACCAAAGAAAGGCTGGGGATCAGGCGGCCGAATAGCCAGATGAATTTGTCTGAGGTGAGAATCACCTGCAAACAGGTAAACCAGTTCAGCACCGTCACCAGCATCACCGCTGCCCCCAAGCCGTAAAGAATGGATTCCAAGGTTAAAGGGTTGCCATTGGGCAGCCAAAGCAAAATGGTCATGCCCTGATGATTAAACAAAGGGGAAAGAATGGCGGTAAACAGCAACAGGGGTAAGGTAACCTTAAGTTGAAAGCGCAGGGCTTTGCCGCCTTTTAGCTGGTAAGCGTAAAAGATAGAGGCCAAAAAGGATATGCCTAAGCAAACCGGGTGCATCAGCAGCATGGCAAAGAGCAGCACGCCGGTGAACCAAAGAAAATTCACCAAAGGATGATATTGGGAAAAGGAATCCGGCATGTGTTCACTCCCTTTATTGTACTGCGCCCACATCCTGGCCCAAGTCGCAAGTGTAAATGAAGAGGATATGGTCCCCGGCTTCTACGGTATATTCTGAGCTGCTGTAGCTGGGGAAAACATCGTTTACCCCATAAACCCAGCCGGAAAGGGAGCCGCAATCAAATTCATACAGATTGGCTAGCCCTTCCAGATAAGAGGAATTATAGGCTACCGTGGCCGCATGCTCATAGGGAATATTATTCTCCTGGCAGGCGGTTTGCAGCACAGAAAAGGCCGTGGCCCCGTCGGTTAAGGCCACGGAATAATTGCTGAGAATCATGCCGTCTGCGGGCAGAATTTCCTTTAGGTTAGCGGGCAAATCCGCCGAAGCAACCGCCGTATGACAATCAATGCTGATGGTCACATACTGGGTTTCTGCTTCTGGGTTAGAGGTGGGGGCAGAAGCTGTGGTCCCCTGCCCAGAGGAGGGATTTCCCTCCTCTAAGCCGGGGTTTTCTTCTGCGTTGTTTTCCTCTGTGTTCTTTTCCTCATCCGCAGGCGTTTTTTGTTCTTCCGCTTCCGTTGGGTTTTCTGTGTCTAACTGGGTTTCCTCCTGTTGGTTGGCTGGCGTTTCCCCTTTTTCCAGCAGATCCGGCAGGAAAAAGGCGGCAATCAGCAAAGCCACCATCACCACAAAGAGGATAAACCAAGTGGAGTGTTTCATTGCAGTTTACCTGCCTTCATTAGCAAATCGTACATTTGTTCGGCTACTTCTGCCCGGGTAATGGGACGCTTACCATTGCTTAAGCCCTGGTTGGAGGTTTCTACCTCCAGCAAGGCAGCGGCCCTATCCAGCATAATGCGAGCTTCTTGGCAGGTGATTTCCCCTTGGGGGGCAAAGGTGGTTTCGCTACGGCCTTTGATGATGCCTGCTTGATAGGCGGAAGCTACCCCGGCCTGATACCAGTCCTCCGTCAAATCCAGGAAGGGGGTTTCCTCCCCAGCGGGCAGGGACAAGGCTCTGCTGAGCAGCACGGAGAATTCCGCCCGGGTCATGGTTTCTTCTGGCAGATAGAGGTTATTCCCTCTGCCGTTTAATATCTTGGCCTCTGCCAGGGCTTCGATTTTGGCTTGCTGGGGAAGCCCCTCAATATCATAGAACAAGGGGGAATCCGCCTGATTTTCCATGCGGAAAAAGCCGCTGACTTCTGCTTCCGCTCTGTCCAAGGCAATCATGGCGCAGGCCGCTTGCTGGGTTGCCATGGCATTGCTTTCTCCCTCTGGCAAATGGGCAAAGCCTTTGTCCGGGTTACGATAAGCCAACAAAGCGTCTAGGAGGGAATTCCCGTTTTTCACAAAGGCGGGGTCGTCCAAAGAAATCCCCAGTTCGCATAAGGCCATCAGCACCTGACAGGTGGATTCGCAGTTTTCCGTACCAAAGGAGCTGTAGCCGCCGTTTTCCAACTGCAACTGGGAAAGGACGTCCAAACCCTTGTCAATGGATTCTGCCACGGCTTTGTTCTCCCGATAAGGGGCCAAGGCCTGCAAAGCCATGGCCGTTACGTCCGGGTCAGCGGTTTCTCCGGTCATGGCCCAGCCGCCTGCGGGCAATTTCGCAGCTAAGATCGCGGCCAGATAATGGGCTTTGACTTCTGCTTCCCGATTTGCGCTATCCAAAGCCAGCAAAGCCCAGATGGGGCCGTTAATCCCTTGGGCGGAAACGGTTTCTTCATCCAGCAAGGGCTTAAGCAAATCCACACCGTTGATGGTGGTGGAGGTATGCATGGCGGTTAACGTCAGTACCACTCGACAGTATTCTGTGTATTTACGGCTGCTTAGGCTGCCGTCATTGTCCGCTAATTTCTGGCTTAAATCCTCTACATAAGCCTGGGTAAGATTGGGCTGAGCGGGGTCCAAATTCCGGTATAAGGCCAGCAAATACCATTCGCTGCCATATACCGCTGGGGTATCTTTGCACCAAGACAGGGTGTCTTCTAGGGGCAAGGCTTCTTTCTGGACAGTCAGGGTATACAGGGTAGGGGTTAAGATGAGGGCCTCAGGGCTCAGGGCGGTAATGGCATAGGTACCCGGTTCCGTCAGGGTAAAGGTCACATAACCTTTTTCGTCCGTGGTGCCCAGGATTTCCCCGTCTTTGGTCACGATTTTGGCCCCGGCTATCCCTTGGGAAAACTCCTGCCAATCCTGGTCAAAATAGACGCTCTTCAAGGCGAGTGTCTTTTCCTGGCCAGGGGTAAGGGTTCCTTCTACCTCAGAAAAATAGGTGTAACGATCGGAATAATTTTGTTGGTCCTGATAAACAAAGGCATATACTTGATCCCCGTCTTTGAGGGTTTCTTCTAAGTTTTGGGCGGCTTTATGGTTCAGATAATAGCCAAAGCTGCCGTTTTCCTCCCCCCAAAGGCGGCTGATGGCCAGGCCGTAATCCCCTTTTTCCGCAGCATAGCCGGACCCTTCCCCATACCAGCAAAGGTCGTCTAAGGCTTGGAGGGCGTCGTCAATATCCACTTGGCCATTGTTGTTCTGGTCCGTGACCGTTAAGGCCGCTTGGTGCGCCACCACCTCTCCGCCTACGCCTAAAGCCACGGAAACCGTGGCGGAAGAAGCAGCCCCAGCCGGACTAGCGGCCAGGAGCAAAAACAACAGGGTGCAGATGACGCAAAGTAGTGCAGCAAAGGAATGTGTGTGAGAGAAATGTGTGTTGGAGCGCATGAGAAAAACACCTTTCTTTTGTTTTACAGCATAGGCAGAAAAAGAAAAGCCATAGCGAGCTGCCACTGCTCGATACGGCCCAGTTTCAACTCCCGCTCCCAGAGGACGCCCCGTAGCCGTTTCCTGACTTCGCTTCTTTGGGAGTGTTCGCCTTCTCAGCTTGCGCCAATGGCGTAGTGAACAGCCCCTCCGCGTTACAGTGGCCGGCCCGTCCGGGATTTGCACCCGGTTCCAAACTACGGGGAAGTATGCATGAGCCTTAACCATAGCACACTTTTTTGCTGCTGTCAAGAACTCCAATATATAGAAGAAAAGGGACCAAAACCCCTTGAGTCTTGGTCCCTGGTGTCAACGGTATACGGCAAAAGCAGCTTATCTGACGCTGAACAAAAGATCCCCATAGGAAGGATAAGGCCAAATATCTTCTGGGGTTAAGGTTTCCATCTCATCCACGGAAATGCGCAGCTCATTCATGAGGGAGAAAATGCTGTCCTTATAGAACATGGCCCGTTCCGGTAAGGAGGAGATTTCTGCCGCGTGGATAATGGCCGGTTCCAGCTGCTGCACCGCGTGATAGACCTGGTCCATCAAGCTAGCCAAACGCGCCACGGTTTCCCGTTCATAGGTGTGGCTGGCTTCCGGGCAGAAGGCCCCCACCTGGTTGGCCACGGAAGAGAGCTGTTCCATCCAACGGGCCACAGCAGGCAGAATGTCTTTCCGCACCATGTCCACCATGGTCAAGGCTTCGATGCGCAAAACTTTGCAGTAATTCCCCAGCATCACCTGGCAGCGGGAGCCCAATTCCACCTGGCCCATGACCTTATGATTGGTGAACAGCGCCACGTTTTTCTCGTCCAGCAGATGGGGCACGCATTCCGGCGTGGTGGCCAGGTTCAACAAGCCCCTCTGTTCCGCTTCTTTCAGCCAGGCGGCGTCATAGCCGTTGCCATTGAAGATTATGGCTTTATTTTCCTTAATCACTTCCCGGATCAAATCATGCAGCTCTTTGTCGAAATCTGCGGCATTTTCCAAGCGGTCCGCAAACTGCTTTAATACTTCCGCCACAGCGGTGTTTAGCACCACATTGCAGTCGGAAATGGAAGCCGCCGACCCCAGCATACGGAATTCGAATTTATTGCCCGTAAAGGCAAAGGGGGAGGTACGGTTGCGATCCGTGGTATCTTTGGGGAAGCGGGGCAGGGCATGAACCCCTACCTTAAACTGCTGTTTTTCCCCGTGTTCATAATGAATATCGTTTTCAATGGATTGCAGGATGGCGGTAAGCTCTTCCCCTAAATAGACGGAAAGCACAGCGGGCGGCGCTTCGTTGGCGCCCAAGCGATGGTCATTGCCCGCGCTGGCCACGGAAATCCGCAGCAAATCCTGATAATCCTTCACCGCTTTGATCACCGCGCAAAGGAAGGTGAGGAATTGGGCATTATCCGCTGGTGTTTCCCCGGGGTCCAACAGGTTTTCTCCGGTATTGGTGGCAATGGACCAGTTATTATGCTTGCCGGAGCCGTTTACGCCAGCAAAGGGCTTTTCATGCAGGAGGCAGACCATGCCGTGTTTTTCCGCGGCTTTCCGCAGAATTTCCATGGTCAGCTGATTATGATCCGCCGCGATATTCACCGTAGTGAAGATGGGCGCTAATTCATGCTGGGCCGGGGCTACTTCGTTATGCTCGGTTTTGGCCAAAACCCCCAGCTTCCACAGCTGCTCGTTGATGTCTTTCATAAAGGCGACTACCCGGGGTTTGATGGCGCCGTAATAATGATCCTCCAGCTCCTGGCCTTTGGGCGGCCGGCAGCCGAACAAGGTCCGACCGGTGTAGAGCAAATCCCGGCGCTTTTCATAAACGCTACGGTCGATGAGAAAATATTCCTGTTCCGGTCCAACCGTGGCATTAATGGTGGTTGCGGGATTGCCGAAGAGCTTCAGAATACGCAGGCACTGTTTGCGCAGGGCTTCCATGGAGCGGAGCAAGGGCGTTTTCTTATCCAAGGCTTCTCCGCCATAGGAGCAAAAGGCCGTGGGGATGCAAAGTACGCCGTCTTTCACAAAGGCATAGGAGGTGGGGTCCCAGGCCGTGTAGCCTCTGGCCTCAAAGGTGGCTCTTAAGCCGCCGGAAGGAAAGCTGGAGCCGTCCGCTTCCCCTTGGATCAGCTCTTTACCGGAAAACTCCATGATGACCCGGCCGTCTCCCGTGGGAGCGATGAAGCTATCATGCTTTTCCGCGGTAATGCCGGTCATCGGCTGGAACCAATGGGTAAAGTGGGTAGCCCCTTTTTCAATGGCCCAATCCTTCATGGCATTAGCCACAATGGCGGCGATTTCCGGGGTTAGACGCTGACCCAGCTGAATGGAATTTTGCAAAGCGCGATAGGTTTCTTTGGGCAGGCGTTCCTTCATTACCGTATCGGAAAACACCATGGAACCAAAGATCTCAGATACATTGCTCATAGCCGGACATCTCCTTTATGGTTGGAATACATTATTTTTTGTAAAAAAAAAAGACAATGGCGTTAGGAAAAATTCCCACGACGCCATTGCCGTTTGAACAGTAGAATTTTACCGCAATCTTAAGCCCTTGTCAAGAGAAAATCTTGGTTTTTGGGGAAAACGCGCCGGTTTTTCCTATCTTCTTAGGCTTTTTCTGGCGGTTTGCTATATTGACAAGGGCATATTTCGCGGAGTATAATTTTTTTGTCTATTGGGAGCAGGGCCTTTCCTTGGGCGGCTCCCCGGTCTTTTTCTGTTTTCTTAGGCGTTTGGAAAAGGAGGCGCTGGCATGCGCCAGAACATGGATATGCTCAGGCTGCTGCTGCTGACCGCAGAAGACAGCGTCCCGAATCTTCCCTGGGCGGAAGCAGGCTTTATGCTCTCGGGGCCTGTCCCTTTGACCGCACCCCTTCCCCCGGCGCCGCAGATACAAGGCGTGGTTATCCTGGGGGAAAAAGGCTTGGAAAGAGCCAAGGAAATCGCCCGCCAGGAAAACTTGGGCATTTTGCTGTTGTTGCCAAAAGAAGCCTATTGGGCAAAACTGGCGGAATGCAGCAAATTGGGCATTTTGACTTTACCCAGCCAAGGCGATGCGGATTTGCTGAAACAGGGGCTTTTCCTCTTGGCCGCTACTTGCCGGCGTTTGCTGGGTTTGGCCCACCGGGCGGAAAGCCTGCAAATCCAAATGGATGAAATCCGTTTGGTGAACCGGGCCAAGCTGCTGTTGATGGAGCGGCTACACATGAGTGAAGCCCAGGCCCACCGCTTTATTGAGAAAAGCGCCATGGACCGCTGCGTGAAGCGGCGGCGGGTGGCGGAAGAAATTATCCGCACCTATGAAAACTAAAGGCAGCGCCTTGGTGTGGGAGAAATACGGCTATGATTCGCCCTGGGATTTTCCCGGGCTAAGTTGAGTATATTGGGAGGAAAAACCATGACTGAAAACAAACGTCCTGATTCTATGACGCGCATCACCACTCCTGAATTGGCTCAGGCTTTTATTGAAGAGCAGGTGGCAGCGTTACAAAAGCAAATCGGCGACAAAAAGGTGCTGCTGGCCTTGTCCGGCGGCGTGGATTCTTCTGTGGTAGCGGCTTTGCTCATCAAAGCCGTGGGCAAGCAGCTGGTCTGCGTACATGTAAACCATGGCTTGCTGCGTAAAGGCGAACCGGAACAGGTGGTGGAAGTGTTCCGCAATCAGATGAACGCCAACCTGATCTATGTGGACGCCGTAGACCGTTTCTTGGACAAGCTGGCCGGTGTGGCTGATCCGGAACAAAAACGGAAAATCATCGGTGCGGAATTCATTCGTGTCTTTGAGGAAGAAGCCCGCAAATTGGACGGCATCGAATTTTTGGCCCAGGGTACCATTTACCCGGATATTTTGGAAAGCGGCCCGGTCAAATCCCATCATAATGTGGGCGGCCTGCCGGAAGATCTCCAGTTTGAGTTGGTGGAGCCAGTACGCCTGCTCTTTAAGGACGAAGTGCGTGTGGTGGGTACGGAATTAGGCCTGCCGGATAATATGGTTTACCGTCAGCCCTTCCCCGGCCCTGGCCTGGGTGTGCGCTGCCTGGGCGCTATCACCAGAGACCGCCTGGAAGCCCTGCGGGAATCTGACGCTATCCTTAGAGAAGAATTCGCCAAAAATGGCTTGGAAGGTAAAGTTTGGCAGTATTTCACCGTGGTGCCGGATTTCAAATCCACTGGGGTGGAAAATGACCAGCGTACTTATGCTTGGCCGGTAATTATCCGCGCCATCAATACCCGGGACGCCATGCGCGCCACTGTGGCAGACATCCCCTTCTCCCTGCTGCAGCATTTGACGGAACGCATTACCAGCGAGGTCAAAGGCGTCAACCGTGTCCTCTATGACCTAACCCCCAAACCCTCCGCGACAATCGAGTGGGAATAAATATTTAGTGTTTTCTGAATCCTGAAAAGCGTTGTTAATACAGCGT
>CAKRYM010000004.1 GCA_934427095.1 uncultured Bacillota bacterium
GGCTTACCTTGTCCCAATCTAGGCACAGGGAGTCATAATCATCATAGCGTCATGGAATTTGCTTCGGTGGAAGCCATGGATCGCTGTGTAAAGGCTTTGCTGCACTTGGTTCGTGCATATAGCAGATTCAACGAAGAAAAATGAATCTGCTTGTATGAGGAATAAACAGGAAACATCAACAGAGGAAAGGAGGTGTAGCATATGCCGTTCAATTTCCAAACAGGCTCTATGGCGGCAGTCATTATTTACTTTTTAGTGGTAATTGCTGAACTAGTATTTTCCTTCCTAGATACTCGGATCGGAGAAAAGAAGGATAGAGAGAGGGAGGCAGCAGAAGCGGCAAAGACCGCAACATTAGAAAGCGAACAGATGTGATTTTCAGGAGGTGAGTTGAATGCGAGTTTATTATTGGATTATTTTCCTGCTGTATTTAGCTGCTATGCTCTATCTGGGTTTTGTCGGCATGAAACGCAGCAAAACAGCGGATGATTACTTTGTTGCCGGACGTTCTTTTGGCCTTTTTGTTTCCGCATTACTTTTTACCGCCACATTCATCACCGCAGGTACCATGGTGGGCTATGCTGGCAGCGCCTATAATAGCGGCTGGTTCCTCATGGCCCAGTACTGTATCGGCCTATTGGCTTCTATGCTGACTTTGCAGCTGTTTAGCCGGAAGTTTTATAATGCAAAGGCAACCTGGTATACGACAGCCGACTATTTCAGCCTACGCTTTGAAGAAAATAAATTTATGCGTACGGTGTTTCCTGGTTATTTGATCCTCAATTGTATGATGTATATGATGATCGGCATTATGGGTATCGGCACGGTTCTGGAAGTGTTCCTGGGTATCCCTTATGTTTGGTCCATCATTATTGTCGGGGCAGTCTTTGTCCTCTATACGGTGTTTGGCGGCCAGTTCTCCGTGGCCTGGACCAACGTCGTACAGTGCATTTTGCTTTTTGGTGCCATGGTTATTACCGCCATTTGGGGCCTTCATCAGGCCGGTGGCTTGGCCCATGTCAATGAAGTCATTGCGCAGATAGATAATGGCGTCATGCATTCCTTTACCAAAAACGGACAGTATCCAGTCACCTATCAAATTGGGATTTGGCTGAATCTGATGATGTCCGTACCTTGCTTGGCTTATTATCAGCGTGTATTCTTTACCCTGAAATCTCGCCGCACCGCCAGGTCGTTGGTTGGGGTTAGCACCATTTTGATCGGTATCGTTTATTTCGTGGTGGTGCTGATTGGTATCAGCGGTCGGGTATTAATTCCGGATATCTCCAATCCTGATTCTGTGTTCCCCACCATGGTGACGATGATGAGTCCGATTTTTGCTGGTATTGCTGTTGCCGGTATTATCGCAGCGATTCAGTCCTCTATTGACGGCCAGCTCTTAGCAGCAGGCACTATGTTTACGGAAGATATCTATGCAAAAGTCATTAAGAAGGACGCAACCGAGGCGGATATGAAACGGACTGCCCGTATCGCCATTGCGATTATCGGCGTTATCGTCATTATTCTCGGCGCGGCAAAGATCAGCGCCATGATGTCCCTATACGATTTCATGGTGGCTATGGGCGCTACAACCGTGTTCCCCACGATGTTACTGGGGTTGTTCTGGCATCGTACCACCAAGCAGGCGGCTATTTTTGGTATTTGCTTCGGCGGTATCGGCGGCTTGCTGTGGTATTTCTTCGGTATCCCCAGCTTGCCGGGTTCCTTGGTTATCGTACCCATAGATATCATCATCATGGTGATTATTTCCCTCAATACCAAGCCCAATTCTAGAGAAGCTTTGTCTTACTTCTTTGATATGGATAAGATCGAAGCAAAGAAGGCCGCTAAAGAAGTTGCCGGCCGCGTTCCGGAGCAAGCTTAAAAAGGGAATTTACTCTTGACATAGATACTTATGGAGGTGGGATGATGAAGCCCTTAACCTTACTGGCAATTTCCGGTAGTCCTAGAAAAAAGGGGAACAGTATGCAGTTTTTAGCAGATACGTTGGCTGTTTTGCCGGAGCTTAATTGGCCGGTTACGGTCACGGAGTATAGCTTTGCCGCAAAGAAATTTTCCCCTTGCATCGGCTGCCTGTCTTGTTATAAAAGAGGCGGAGAGTGTGTTTTTCAGGATGATTTTCAGGAACTACGGGAATTATGGGTTGGCGCGGACATCATCCTTTACGCCTTCCCGATTTATGGCTTGAATATGCCAGGCCAAATGAAATGTTTTTTAGATCGGCTTGGAAATGCCTTTTATGGATATTATCCCGTTTCCTCTGTACGGCATTTGAAAGTCATTGGCGCTTTGCCCCAAGGCGGCGTATCCATGGGCGGGCAGGAAATATCTAATCTGTTTGTTATGGCTCATGCCGCGCTGATGAATTCTGTTTATGTTTCTGGGGATGGCGCGCATGTTGGCAGCGGCGCCATTTCCGGAGCAGGGGGTAACCCCAATTCCTTCCGGGAAAAACTGGCGGCAGAGGAACCGGCTTATTGCCAGGAATTGGCAATGGCTAGAAATATGCTGACGCGTATGGTGGAAATGGCGGCTATTCTCCGCAGCGGCGCCTTGTCTTTGGCAGAAACCTTAGCGCAGGATGCCCATTATGGCCCGCCGTTGCAACGTATGCGGAAAAACGCAGGCGAAGAATAGCGCATAGCTTTCCCTTTAATTTGGAAAGGAGAACACAATGACCTTTAAAAGCGCAATGAAAATTTATGATCTGTTGGATTCTGCCTATGCCGATGGCGAGGCTGTGGTAAAGCTCTTTTTGGCAGAGGGAGCTGATGAGGCCAGTTTTGAGCGGTTACAAGGGGAAGAAGGCTTTACGGATATTGTCCGCATTTTCCTGAAAGGCAAAAACGGTAAAGCATCTGGTGGTACTGCACCGACCCTAAACTTAGCAGGCAGCCTGGTAGGGATTGGTGCTCGCCCGGCAACCGTTGGTTTAGTGGGGGATGGGGACGGTGCGGTGGTTACTTTGGCCGCTGGCCTAAAATTCCTGGATATGGCCAAGAAAGGGGATGGCTTAGAAGGGGATGTGGTGATTCTGCTGAACATCACCGCCTCTTGCACGACTCACCCCGCAGAACCTATTGCGGATATGTATTGCTGCGTGAATTTCTGGCAGATGAAGGATAAGTTTGTGGATAAGACCGCAGACGCGATTTTGGATGTGAATGTTACCAGAAGCAGCGAAATCATCAATCACCGCGGCTTTGCCATTACCCCTACGGTAAAAGAAGGTTGGCTGCTGCGGATTAGTGATGATGCCCTCTTCCTTATGAAACAGGTCACGGGAGAAATGCCGGCGGTATTGCCTTTGACTATGCAAGATTTGACACCGACCAGGAATGGGGTACGCCATATTAACGATATCGGCGCTTTGCCGGAAGGTACAACGCCCCCTTGTATGGGCGTGGCGCTGACTTCCGCCTTGTCCATCAATGAATGTGGTTCTGGGTTAACCAATTTGGCGGAAATTGAGCCTGCTATCCGGTTCTGCGTGGAAGTGGCAAAAGCCTTTGGCCGAGGCAAATTCCATTTCTATGATGAAGAGGAATTTGCCAAACTGGTGAAACTCTATGGCCCTATGAATCATTTGCAAACCTTTGGCAATCAATAAACGCTTTTACCAAAAGAAAACAGAGAAAAGCAAGGGGGAATTTCCTGCTCTAGCATTTTCTGAAGCTCTTTCATGCTGAGATCTTGTACATCTTCAGGCGTTAACTCTGGGTAAAGCTCTTGCAATTGAAGAAAAACGCGGTATTTGCCACAAGAAAGCCCTGCGGCGTGAGCTTGGTCAATCTCTTCTCGGTTGTCTGAACAATGAATATGTTCGGACGCAATCTCTGTTTCGCTGGAAATACATTGCTCCATGGTGGCATTTTTCTTTTCTGAGCCACTGACAACGGTTATTTCCAAAAGATTGTCCCTATTTAGATAGGCTAACATCTGCTCGTTTGCCAGAATTGCATTGATGGCGTCTAGGTAAGCCATATTATTGAGGTTTAATTCTTCTACCACGGCAGTACCGGCATCATTATAGCCTTGCGCGGTAATCACCCTGTCATAGAGATTGACTTCTAATTCTATGGAAGGATTGATGTCCATACTAATGGCAGCTACGGGTATGGTGTAAGAAAAATAACCGCTGACAGCGAGAAGCAGGACCAAAAAACCAGCAGCCAGTCTCGGCAAGCGTCTGCTTACCCTGGCTTTTTCTTGCCCGTATCCGTTGGTCTTACGATAAATCGCCTGCTTTGTTTGGGCTTTAAGGGCGTCAGAAGCCTGAACCTGGTCAAAAGCGGTTTGAATACGATGTTTCATGGTCATCACCTCCCAATTTCTCTTGTAGCATTTTCCTAGCCCGGGCTAATAAGGTGTATACGGTATTGACATTTTTGTGGAGTAGTTGACTGATTTTCACGGCTGAGTACCCTTCATAATAATGAAGATAAACAACGCCTTTGTATTTTTCTGGCAAGCAGCAAACCGCTTGTAAGACTTCTTTATGATCCTCCTCTTGAATAGAGGAGAGAAACGGTATTTCTTCCAGGGATACCGTACGACTACGAAAAAAGCTTTTTCGTAAATCTTTACATTTGTTTATGGCAACCCGAATGATCCATGCTTTTTCATGTTCAGGACTTTGGAATATAGCAGAGCAGAGGGCATATTTCAAAAAAACTTCTTGAAAGATGTCCTCTGTATCAGAAGCATTTTTTAGATATAGCATACAAATCCGTTTAACGGTATCTGCATACTGATCAATGGCTTGATTGACTTCTTGTTCGCTCCGCATGGGGTTTCCTCATGGATTATTTGTTGCTACCGCAATGCCTTTCTCTGTGCTGATGTGCGGCTTGCGTGCATAAATTATCGCAGCTTCCGTCACTGTTTGCGCGGCAGTAATTGGTTTTGCACAAGCCGCCACCTTGGTTTGCCGTTAGACAAGTACCGTCTTGCAGGCAAGCGCCAGCAGTAGAGCAGTTATCGCAAATTCCGTCATTGTTTTCATCCATAAAATATGGATGATCGCAAAGGGACTGAGTCTGCGCACGATCGCAAACGCCATCTTTATTGGTATCCAAAAAACGATTCCTTTGGCCGGGTTCTGCCGCAAAAGCGGTTGCAATGCCTAAAGCCAAAACCAATACACCTACGATCAGGCAAAGTAAAACATTCTTCTTCATGATGTATCCTCCTGCTGTAAAGTATTACGCATTTTTGCGTTCATAGAGAATACGACTGAACGCCTAAAACCCTTTCATTTGCAGAAAAATTTTTTATAGAATATTTCTCCATGGCAGGATTTGCCTTTACCAATGGGTGCAGCTTATTTTGTCCAAAAACGGGGAAGAATAAAAAAATCCGTGAATCAAGGCTTTATTCCCTGTTGAACTTGTGATATACTAATGGCAGTTTTGTTCCTATCCAAACAAATTTGGTTTGGAACAGCAGATTATGGGCGCGATCCCAAAGGAGGAAAAAAATATGGCAAAGATTGAAAAAACCATGGGCATCGTGGAAGTGGTAGAGAAATGGCCCCAGACCGCGGAAATCCTCATGAGTTTCGGTATGGGCTGCTTGGGCTGTGCAGCAGCACATTTTGAGAATATCGAGCAGGGCGCTTTGGCCCACGGCATCGATGTGGATGCATTGATTGAAGCCATGAACAAAGCTGTGGAATAATATTTCCATAAAAACAGCCGTCCTATACGGACGGCTGTTTCATCACATTTTTTCTTTTACTTGCGTTCGATAAAGGTCGGCGACTTTTGCTTGCTACGCCGAGGCGTGACAGGCTGAATTTCATATTCTGGCAGGATAATGCGTACCCCTTCTTTGAGGGATTCATTACGAGAGTAGCGCAAGTTATAATAGAGCATACGGGATAAAGGAACCATGAAACTGTGGCTGATGCTTTCTAACGTTTCCCCGTCATGAGCAATGTAAATGCAGGGCCGTTTCGTGGTATCCAAAACGGATTCCTTTGGCGTGGGATAAGGAATGATATCAGGAACCGAGGGATGTACTTTGGGAATATAGATGGTTTCTCCTGATTGAATCTGGTTGGGGTCCTGAATTTGCGGATTGGCCGCAATCAGTTCATCCAGGGTGATGTGATAACTCCTGGCGATCTTCCACAAACTATCGCCAGGCTGTACAATGTAAGAAATCATAATTTCCTCCTGGAGCATTATTTCTATCATCATATGCTGGTTTTGTTGTTTGGTGCCTGACCAAAACTTAACTGGATGAAGATGATTTTTTCGTTGTGGTAATTTTTATTTTTGGCAGGGGAAAAGCCTTTTTTGCCGAAAATAATAGTTCCTATTTAATTATTTGAGAATAATTCCTATTGTAATATAAAGCAGCAGGTGATATAATGATGGTGACAACTAAGCAGGATACAGTCAATGCCCCTTCCGCAGATCGGGAACATATCCATGACCTTGCTTTTGCCTTGGCCAATTCTTTAAAAGAATGCCGGGAATACCAGGAATTTATTAAGGCCAGGAAAGCATTAGAGGCGGACGAGGAAAACGCCGCTATCTTAAACGATCTTCGCCAACAGCAAATGTCTCTGCATATGGCTTCTATGTTAGGCGAAGATGTGGCAGAGGATAATACGGATTTTGAAAATATGTTTCGTCTAATTACGCAGGACCCCAAAATCAGCGAATATCTCTTCGCTGAGGGGCGGTTTTTCCGTTTGCTGGCTGAGGTAGAAAAGGTGTTTGGTGACATTTTGGGGATTTGGCGCCTGGGGGATGGCAGTACCCATCCAGCAGAACATGATATTCATTTAAATTGACGGTAGGAGGATCTTTTGTGATTAAAATAGCGGATGCCACCAAGCGTAAACGCATGACAAAACAGAAACAGGCGGTATATGATACCCTTTGCTCTACGAATACGCACCCTACCGCGGAATGGATATATGAGGAATGCCGAAAAAAGCTTCCGAATATTGGTTTAGGAACGGTTTACCGTAATTTACAGGTTCTTTTGAGCGAAGGAAAAATTCAAGAATTAAATTATGGCAAAGCCCAAAGCCATTTTGACGGGAACGCTGACCCCCATTATCATTTTGTCTGTGAAAAATGCGGCAGAATCTTAGATATTCCTTTGGAAGGCAAGGGCCTTTCCCAAGATTTGTTAGCTGCTGTGCCAGGAAAAGTTACAGGGCATCGACTAGAATGTTACGGTATTTGTGAGAACTGCCTAGAAAAGACAAATCATTGATTTTTATCTGAAAAGAATGGGAAAAACCACGCGCTGCGCGTGGTTTTTCTTGCATGAAGTTCTTTTGTGTGATATACTACCCTACAGGTTAACTTCTGTATTAACGTGTGCTTAGGAGGAAATGTTCAGTGTTCATGCACAGAATTCGTCATGCGACGAGAAAACACAGAAAAGTGTTGCTGATTGTGATTGTTATCATTGCTGTGGGTATCGTTGGTTCTTTTGCTGTTTGGAATTCAAATAGCGCTAATCAAAACCAACAAAATACCAGCTATGCGGACCTTGCTGATCAATGCCAGGAATATATCGCTTCCATTGAGCCAGAAAGTATGGAGGGTATGGAATATGATGCTGCTATTGAATTGGCAGAATATTACTATACTCTGTATTCTTATGCGCTGTATGCTTATTATGAATCCGGGGACGAAACATATAATCAAACTTCTATTGATGCCATGAAGTCCAGCGCCGATTATTTCACTTATGCGGCAGAGAACTTCACCTATGATTTGGAAAGCGCCGATTATGATGCCTCTATTGAGAATTATAGCAATTACATCACCGCTGGTAATCTTTACCAGGGTTATGCTTCCATGGTTGAGGAGGGTGAAGAGGCAGAAGCCTTGTATCAGTCTTCTTTGGAATCCGCTGATCTTTGGTTGGATCATGCTTTGAGCGTCAGCGATGCGGATCTGGCTAGTGCGGATTATGATACCGCGATGGACTTGTATAATCGTTACACCCAGCAATATCAGTTGAAATATACTTTGCTCGGGGATGATGAAAATGCTGATCAGAGTGCGTATATCGCGGCAATGGAAAACGCCTATGCTTGGTCTGGGCGGATGTTGGAAGCTTATGATCCCAATGCCAATGCAAATGAGGAAGAAGGCATTGAAGGGGATTCTCCTTTGACGCAGGCCAACACCCTTTATTCTATCTATCAGGAACGGTTCACCTTGGCTAACACCATTGCGGACGCTACTGGGGACGAAAGTTACCAGGCAGAATATCTTGCCAATATGGAAGCCGCTTATACCCAGCTGGAAACCATCGGGCAGTTGAGCGAATATGACATGGAAACGGCTGATGCTTCTGTTGCCAATGAAGCCACTAGCCTTTATGATACCTTGGCTTCTCTTTGCGACGAAATCGTTGCTGCCGGCGGTGACAGTAGCTATACTGCTTTAGGAGAACAGCATAAGCAGACGGCGTTGGAATGGTATACTGCGTACATTGATAAAGGTACGGATTATACCGAAGCGCAGTTGTCTGAGCTCTATACGGATTTGGCTGACCGCTACATGGAGTTAGGTCAAACGGAAAAAGCCGGCGAACAGTTGAAGAAAGCTGCGGAAGCTTATCCCAGCTTTGCCGATCCGCTTCTGGCTTACGCTGAATATCTCAATGAATATGAAAGCACGGAGGCAGCGATTGAGGCCTTGACCGCAGGCTTGGAAAACATGGAAGAAGGCAGCGATGATCAGATCAGTGTTCAGCTGGCCATCGAGGAATATCAGGGGGAATAACCACCTGAAAAAACAGGAATTTGAAGAGCGGGATGCACAAGCGTTCCGCTCTTTCTTTCCTTTCGCTTCTATTTTGCGGGGCCCTGCATAAACTGGGCTTGGGAAGGAGGGAAAGTTTTGGAACCGCTCATGATCTTGTTGAGCCAGATTTCCGTAGGGTGGCGGGTCTTTTTCTTGGCGATGCTGCCGGTTACAGAACTCAGGGCTGCTTTGCCTATGGGGGTTGTTTGGGGATTGCCGGTAGAAGAAGCTTTTTTATGGACCATAGCCGGCAATTTCTTACCAGTGATTCCCTTGTTACTGTTTCTACGCTGGCTTTATGGGGTACTGTTGCGCAGTGGCCGCTTCCCTCGTCTTTTGCATAAACTGCAATCCTATCAGGAAGCAAAAGGGGATAAAGTTCGGCGCTATGGGATGATTGGTTTGACGTTTTTGGTGGCAGTCCCATTGCCTGGTACTGGAGTATGGACAGGAGCCGTGGTGGCTTCTGTGTTAGGCTTGGATCTTTTACCGGCCATTGCTGCGATTACCTTAGGGGAAATACTGGCTGGTATTTTGGTTGGTATTGCTGTAAGCGGGGTTTCCGCTGCCATGACCATTGGCCCAGAGGCGGTTCTCCTCCTATTGATAGCAGGGCTGATCCTGTATCTTTTGTTCCGGAAGAAAAAAAATTAACCGTATTCCTGTTGGGTTTAGTCGGTTTTTGGTAAACACCTCTTGCACTCTGTGAAATACAGGGAAAAGGGGTGTTTTTTTCTTTTGAAAAAGCGTAATTTTCCGGAAGGAAAAAAAACATTGGCGGCGAATAGAATGTTTCATATGGAGTAAAGTGGAGTGCGGATGAGGTGAAGTAGAGAATGCTGATTGGGAAGACAGAACACAGTATTGATGCGAAAGGACGCTATATTCTGCCGGCAAAGTTCCGGATGGATATGGGCAAAGACCTTGTTCTGGCAAAGGGCAAGGATAAATGCCTGTATGTCTATCCTGTTGCCCAATGGCAGGAAACCGTAGCCGAACTCCGTAACAGTACTGATTCTTCCGAAGCTTCTCGCCGTCATTTACGTAACTTTTTCTCCAGCGCCTTTGATGTTACTGTGGATAGCCAGTTTCGTATTGTCATTCCCCCTGAACTGCGGAAATATGCTTGCATGGACAAGGATATTGTCACCGTAGGGATGTATAGCCGCTTGGAAATTTGGGACAAGCAGCGTTGGATGGAATATTTCGATGAATCGGAAGAGGATTACGATGACTTTTCCAATGATGACGAAGGGGCATTCTTCTAATGTGTAGTGAATTCGTACACATTCCCGTCCTGGCTAAGCAAGTGCTTTCTGTGTTAACCCCTCAGGATAAAGGGGTATATATTGACGGCACTGTAGGGGGAGGCGGACATGCTGGTCTCATTTTGGCAGCTGGCGCTCCGTCAGCCCGCCTTTTGGGCATTGACCGGGATAGGGAAGCCTTGAACGCTGCAAAAGCCCACTTGGCGCCTTTTGCCGGGCGGTTTACCTTAGCTGAAGGTAATTACTGTGATATGGGACAGATTGCCGCTGCCCATGGCATCACTTGTGTGGATGGTATCCTGCTAGATATTGGCGTTTCTTCTTATCAGTTGGATACAGCTGAACGGGGTTTTTCCTATATGCAGGATGCGCCTTTGGATATGCGCATGAATCAGCAACAGGGAAAAACAGCGGCAGATCTGGTGAATTTTTGTTCAGAGCAGGAATTAACCGATATTCTGTATCAGTATGGGGAAGAGAAATGGGCTGCGCGTATTGTTCGTTTTATTGTAGAGCAGCGACGCCAAGAGCCGATTCAAACCACCAGTCAATTGGTGGAATTAATTAAGAAAGCCATACCCAAGGGGGCCAGGGAAAAAGATCAGCATCCAGCAAAACGCACCTTCCAAGCCCTTCGTATTGCGGTCAATGGCGAATTGGATGCCTTGACCATTGGCCTTGATGCGGCAATCAATTTGCTGAAACCCGGCGGTGTCTTGGCTGTGATCACCTTCCATTCTTTGGAAGACCGCATCGTAAAAGAACGCTTTCGTTTCCATGCTACGGATTGTATTTGTCCACCGGAAATGCCGGTGTGCCAATGCGGACATCATGCCTGTGTCAATCTGTTAAACAAAAAACCTTTCGTTGCTGATGAAGATGAAGTCAAAGAAAATCCTCGTAGTCGCTCGGCAAAATTGCGAGCAGTCGTAAAAAAATAAGAGAAAAGCCTCAGACAATAGTTGGACTGAATTGAGGAGGAATGGCATACTATGGCAATGACAGAGCACGCATATGCATATGAGGAAACCTATTTTGAACAGCGTAGACTGCGCGTGTTGACCGGTGCGGCTGCTAAGGATAAAGCCAATACCCATCGTAGTGATGTGGTAAAGGTGGTTATGGCAGTATTTATCGTGCTGGGGTACTTTTTGATTGCAACCTTTATGGCAGGGAAAATCAATCTACTCAGTGCGGAAATCAATAGTGTCAAAGCAGACATTGTGGATAAACAAAATGATGCACTGAAAGCTGATTTGGTCATTGGACAATTGTCTTCTCTGGAAAGAATTGAGGCTTATGCCGTAGATGAGCTGGGCATGGTAGCACCTGCGGCTAGTGAAGTGTATTACTTGAACGAGGAAAGCTCAGTGCGAATTGCTCAGGGGAAGGCAGCCTTAACGATAGTAGCAGAGGAAGCTGCCCAGCCTGAAGAGGAAAATTCGTTCCTGCGTTCTGTCAGTGCAATGGTATCCGGTTATTTCGGGAAAACAGCTTTAGCTGCGGAGGAAGAATGAAGGGATGGAGAAGCTAAGTTATGGCAGGTGGGAAAATTGGCATGCGCCGGCGCATGGTTTGGGTGTTGATCCTAGCTATGCTGGGATTCCTTGCTGTTATAACAAAATTGTTCATTGTGCAGTTGCTCCAAAGCAGTGATCTCCAAGTCAAAGCGGAAGAATCTAGGACCAGGGCATTAACCGTCTCCGCATCCCGGGGAACGATTTATGACCAAAATGGCAACAAGCTCGCGATCAGCATTACCGCTGATTCCATTGCGGCATTGCCTGCTTCAGTAAAAGCTTCCGAAAAGGCTGAGGACACTGCTAAAATTTTATCTGAGCTACTGGAGATGGACTACCAGGAAGTTTATGATATTATCACAGGGGATAGTTCTTATGTATGGGTACAACGAAAAGTTCCCTTTGATGTGTCAGAACAAATTCGGGAATTAGAATTACCAGGGATTGAAATCGTGGAGGAATCGGAACGATTTTATCCTCAGGGAACTTTGGCTGCCCATGTGCTAGGTTTTGCCGGCGTGGATAATCAAGGCTTGGATGGGATAGAAATCGCTATGGATGAATATCTCTCCGGCGAAGATGGCTATATTGTCGGCCAATATGATGCCAATGGTAATGCCATGGTACATAAGGAGTATGAATACATCGCACCAGAGCACGGTTATGACGTCTACCTAACCATAGATGAACCCATTCAGTATTATTGCGAACGCGCTCTGGCGGAGTTGCAAGCCAGTGAAACCCCAGCCAAACGGGCAGGTATTATCATTATGGACCCGGATACAGGGTATATCTTAGGCATGGCTTGTTCTGATCCTTATGATCCTAATGAATGGGATGAATATGATTCCAGCACTTGGCGTAATTGGTTGATTAGCGATGCCTATGAGCCAGGGTCTACCTTTAAAACCATTACCCTTTCCACTGCAGTGGAAGAAGGAACCGTAAGCGCTAGCGATACGTTCTATGACCCTGGTTATATTGATGTCTATGGAGCAAAAATCCATTGCTGGACTACTGTGCCTCATGGTACGCAAACCTTAGCGGAAGCCGTTAAAAACTCTTGCAACCCTGCTTTTGTGGCCATTGGGCAGACCATTGAAGCAAAAGAAAGCGGCTTATTTTATAAATATATCCATGCTTTTGGTTTTGGGAAGCCCACGGGTATTGATTTGCCTGGTGAGGCAGTAGGTATTTTACAGAGCGATCCTGGCCCTGTAGAATTGGCAACTTCAGCCATTGGTCAGGGTATCGCTGTTACGCCAATTCAAATGATTACCGCGGTGAGCGCCATTGCCAATGGTGGAACGCTGTTGAAACCGCAGATCGTGGAAAAGATTACGAATGGGGATGAGGTGGTTTATGAAGCCAGCCGGGAACCCGTACGTCAAGTGATTTCTTCTTCCACGGCAGACGCAGTTCGTGAAATGCTAATTGGCGTGGTGTCAGAAGGTTCTGGCTCCAACGCTGCCATTGACGGTTATTTGATTGGCGGTAAAACCGGTACCGCGCAAAAAGCAGAGAACGGAGTTTATGCTGCGGGAAAATATGTTGGTTCTTTTATTGGCATGGTGCCAGCCAATGATCCGGAATTGGTTTGCTTGGTGGTAGTGGATGAACCTTCGGGATCTTACTATGGTTCTCAAACAGCCGCGCCTATTTTCAAGGACGTAATGACGGATGTCTTGCGTTATCTCGGTATTGCACCTACGGAGCCTGTGGAAGAGGAGGAGGATAGCTCTTCTGTTACCGCCCAAGTCCCCAATTTGGTGGATATGGATGTGGATTCTGCCGTAGAAAAACTGCGGGCATTGGGCCTTTCCGCAGAAGTAACAGGGGATGGTCCTTTGGTTACCGTCCAATCTCCCTCACCATATAGTACGGTGGATTCCAACAGTACCGTTGGTTTGACTGCTGGAGGTGTCGAACAATCGGGAGATAGTACGTTGGTGGATGTGCCAAATCTTTTTGGTAAGCGATATTCAGAAGCAGTCAGCATTTTGTCAGAGTTGGGGCTAAAGATGTCCGCCGAAGGTAGTGGTGTGGTCTACGATCAAGACCCTGCCCGCGGAACAGCAGTGGAAAGCGGCTCTACGGTTACCGTATATTTTTCTGAAGAAGATGATACGGTGGACACATTAGCCCCATAGCATATTGGACGTGGTGGAATGAAGGAGGTTTGCTTATGTTGTTTTCTCAGTTAATCCAAGAATTGGGCCCCAATCCGTCTATTCTCAATGATCATGAAGATCAGGACATCTTAGGTATAGCCTATGATTCTCGCAAGGTAGAACCTGGTTTCCTTTTCGTGGCTATTCCTGGTACGGCGGTGGACGGACATGATTTTATTGACCAGGCCATTGAGCGTGGTGCGGTGGCAGTGGTTTGCCAAAAAGAAGTGCATGTTCCCACTACAGTAATTCGTATTATGGTGGAGGATAGCCGCTTGGCATTGGCCAGTTTGTCTGCAGGGTTTTATGGCCATCCTGATCGGGAGATGCGGTTAATCGGCGTGACCGGCACCAATGGCAAAACCACAACAACCAATTTGATCAAATGGTTGTTGGAAAAGGGCGGGCATAAAACTGGTTTGGTTGGGACCATTTGCAATATGGCCGGAGATAAGCAGCTCCCTTCTGATCATACGACACCAGAATCTTTAGAGCTATTCCAACTGTTCCACACCATGCGGGAAGAAGGCTGCACCTATGTTTCTATGGAAGTTTCTTCTCATGCTTTGGCGCAGGGTCGCGTTTCTGCTTGCCATTTTGCTGGAGCAGTATTTACCAACCTCACTCAGGACCATTTGGATTATCATGGCTCAATGGGCGCTTATTTACGGAGCAAGGTCAAGCTATTTAAAATGTTGGACCCTGACGAGGGAGAGAACCGCTATGGTGTGGTAAACATCAATGATAAGTCCTGCTACGCTTTTATGGATAATTGTAAAGCGCCAGTTTTGACTTATGGTAGTGATGAAGATGGTATTACTTTACGTTTGCTTTATTACATGCCTGCCACTTCTGGTACTACCTTTGCCCTCACTTATGAAGGACAGCTTTACAAAGCGCAAATGCCGTTGATTGGCAAATTCAATGTCTATAATGCCTTGGCGGCTATGGCTGTTGCCTTGCGCGAAGGAATGAGCATGGAAGAAGTTTTGGCTGCCTTAGCGGAAGCGCCTCAGGTACCCGGCCGTTTCGAATTGGTAGACGAAGGGCAGAATTTTACTGTTGTGGTAGACTATGCCCATACACCCGATGGCTTAAAGAATGTGCTTAGTTCTGCTAGAAAGTTAAAACCCCGCCGGCTGATTACCGTTTTTGGTTGCGGTGGTAACCGGGACAAGGGTAAGCGTCCGATGATGGGGCATATTGCCGGTTCCTTTAGCGATGTGGTGATTATTACTTCGGACAACCCTCGCAAGGAAAACCCCTTGGATATTATTGGTCAGATTGAAGAAGGCATTCGAGAAGTGGACAATAATTATTTGGTGGAAGAAAACAGGGAAAAAGCCATTGGTATGGCCATTAACATGGCGGAAGGTGGCGATATGATCGTCATTGCTGGTAAAGGGCATGAGGATTATCAAATCTTGGCGGATGAGACCATACACTTTGACGATAGAGAAGTAGTCAGAGAAAAGCTTCGGCTTAAACTGGAGAAATAAGCATTAACCAATGCATGAACATTAACGGATAAGAGGGAAAAGACATGGTCTTTCTACTGATGTTTTTCTTTTTGGCGGCAACTTTGCTCACTATTCTTTGGGGGCATTTTCTCATTCCCATGCTACGCAAGCTTCATGTAGGACAAGCCATTCGTAGCGATGGTCCCCAGGCTCATCTGGGCAAGGCCGGTACCCCCACTATGGGTGGGCTAATGTTTATTCCAGTCTTGCTTTTATGCTGCCTGGTAGCGCCGGAAAAAACATCTTCTCTCGGCGTGTGGTTGTTCAGTTTTTTGGCTTTTGGGCTCATTGGCTTCATGGATGATTTAGCAAAACTGCGGCATCATGAAAACAAAGGCCTTAGTGGTAAACAGAAATTAGCCGGGCAATTCGCAGCAGTAGCTATTCTTCTGTTGTTGCACGCCATGACTGACCCTGCGCCTACTGCTATTTATCTGTTTAGTGACCAGCCGTTGCTGGATATGAAGTGGCTGTATTACCCGGTGATGGCCGTGCTTATGGTGGGCATGGTAAACGCTGTAAACCTTACCGATGGGTTGGATGGTTTGGCGTCCGGAGTAAGTATTCCAGCTTTCTTTGGCTTTTTGTGCATGTTTTGTGCCAATGGTTCCCCTTTTGTTAACCAATCGTTAGCTGCTGTTTCTGCGGCATTAATCGGCGGTTGTCTGGGATTTTTATGGTATAACCGCTATCCCGCCAAAGTCTTTATGGGCGATACCGGCTCTATGGCTTTAGGCGGTGCAGTGGTTGGGCTTAGCATTGCTGGGAATATGGAATTACTGATGATAGGCTTCGGTATGGTATATTTATTGGAAGCCTTAAGCGTCATGTTACAGGTGGGGTATTTTAAACTCACGCATAAGCGGTTGTTTCGTATGGCGCCGCTCCATCACCATTTTGAATTGAAAGGATTCAAGGAAACAGAAGTCACTGCCGGCTTCTGGGCAGCTTCTGCTTTCTTTGTATTATTGACCGTGATCGCGTACACAATATGTTAGGAGGGTTCATGGACTACAAAGGGAAAAAAGTCTTAGTCGTAGGCGCAGGATTAAGCGGTGTAGAAGCTACCCGATTTTTGTTGTCAAAGGGAGCTCATGTGCTCTTGACAGATACGAAATCCCGGGATAAGCTGGCCGAGCATGTACTGGCCTTAGAAAAGCAGGGCGTTCAATTCATGTTGGGCAATGTCCTGCCAGAAAAAGTGGACTGGGATATGGTGGTGGCAAGCCCTGGGGTGCCGCCAGGAATTCCGCTGTATCGTATGAGCCGTGAAGCCGGTGTGGAGATCGTTGGGGAAATTGAGCTGGCTTGGCGGGAAGCCCATGCACCCTTTATTGGCATTACGGGTACCAACGGGAAAACTACTACCACGGCCTTGACTGCTTATGTATTAGAGCAGGGGAAAAAGGATATTCTCTTAGGTGGAAATATTGGGCAGCCCTTAGTCAGCTCCATTGGCGCTTTCCATGGAGATTATGTGGTTGCAGAGCTTTCCAGTTTTCAACTGGAAAGCTGTCAGGATTTTCGGTGCAAGATTGCTGTTTTTCTAAACCTTTCTCCCGATCATCTAGATCGTCATGGCACATTGGAAGCTTATGGCGCAGCGAAAAGCCGGATTTTTGCTAACCAGCAAGGGGAGGATACCGCCATTTTCAATGATGATGATGCATATGTCCGGGCTTTAGGGGACGTTTTACCTAGCCAGGTGTTACGCTTCAGCCTGACCCATAAAGTGCAGAACGGGATGTATTTGGCGGATGGTAGGATCTTTTTTGTGCAGGATGGCCAGGAAAGGTATGATTTCCCGGCGTCAAGCATATTTATCAAGGGGAAACATAATATTGCCAACGCCATGGCCGCTGCTTTGGCAGCCCATGTGGCAGGGGTAGATTGGGAAACCATCAGCCACGCATTGGCAACGTTCCCCGGTGTTCCGCATCGCTTGGAATTTGTCTGCCAAAAAGATGGCGTCACTTATGTGAATGATTCAAAGGGGACAAATCCAGACAGCACAACCCAGGCATTGCTTGCTTATGATGAGCATATGATTCTTTTGCTAGGCGGTAGAAATAAAGGTGTGGATATGCATCCTTTGCTACAATTGGTAAAAAGCAGAGATGTGCAACCAATATTCTTTGGTGAGGCCTTACCTGAATTTAAGCGGGCAGCAGATGAGTTAGGCATGAAAAATTATGTCTTGGCTGATGACTTCCAGGACGCGGTATTACGTGGAGCTAAGCTAGCTCATCCTGGCGATGTGGTGGTTTTGTCGCCAGCTTGCACTTCTTGGGATGCTTTCCCCAATTTTGAAGCCAGAGGGGACCGTTTTAAGGAAATCGTTAGAGAATTGTAAGATGAAGGAACGTTGATCATGGTGACAAGAGGGCAGGGGGAAAGAGCATTGGTCATGGCAACAAGTGGGCATAAAAAAGGCAAACCAGATTGGTTGCTGCTTGGCGCTGTGTTGTTACTGCTATCCATTGGTATCATCATGGTGTATTCCGCTAGCCAGTATTCAGCTAGTTATGAACCATATAACGACACGTATTATTTTCTGAAAAAACAGTTGGTCAATGCGCTGGTGGGAGCAGTTGCTCTGATCTTTGCTTATAAGATCGATTTCCGCGCATATAAGAAATTTTCTTATCCTCTGTTCGTATGCTTAATCGGTGTCTTAGGGTTTATGGTAATTAGCACCCAGATTGGTGTGGTGGGTGGTGCGCAGCGTTGGTTGGAAGTTGGCCAACGGTCTATTCAGCCCTCTGAATTTGCAAAGGTTATTCTCCCTATGACCATGGCAAAATGGATTTCTGATCACCGGGATGAGGTTCGCAGCTTTCAGATGGGATTCTTGCCTTGTATCGGCATGACGTGTTTAGTTTGCGGCCTGATTTTTGGTCAGACAGACCTTTCTTCTGCTATGGTGGTAGGGGGAACGGGCTTTGTGGTGATGTTCTGTGCGGGCATCCGGCCTAAATACCTTCTCGGCACCATAGGTGCTGGCGTAGCTGCCTGTACTTTGGCCATTATTTTGGAACCTTACCGTTTGGAGCGTGTTTATGCTTGGTTTAACCCTTGGGCCTATGAAATGGATGAGGGGTATCAAACAGTACAGTCGCTGATGGCTTTGGGGTCTGGTGGCTTAACTGGGGTTGGATTAGGTAGCGGTGGTTCCAAATGGTTTTACTTGCCGGAGCGGCATACCGATTTCATTTTTTCTGTGTTAGGCGAAGAGATGGGGTTCTTGGGCGCAGTTTTGGTGGTGCTGCTCATCTTCTTTATTATTTGGCGGGGTATGCGCATTGCGGTAAAAATCCGTAATCTTTATGCCTCCTTATTAGCCATGGGGGTAATTTCCAGCTTGGCTTTACAGTCCTTGTTGAATTTGGGGGTGGTTACCGGTCTTTTACCGGTAACTGGTGTGACTTTACCCTTTGTTAGCTATGGAGGCACGTCTTTACTTGTTTCCATGGGAATGATCGGAATTTTATTGAATATATCGCGTTTTGTTGATGGATAATGATTTGGACAGGAAGCACGAACTTGATTTTCATGTGAAGGTTTTGTGCTTCCTGTTTGATTTTTCTCTTGCGAAATCTTAATTATTGTGTATAATAGAAATGATACACTTTAGGAGGTTATCCATGCGAGCCGTGATTACGGGAGGCGGTACTGGAGGACACATCTACCCAGCGTTAGCCATTGGCGAAAAATTGCGTAGCGCTGATTGGGAAGTTCTCTATTTAGGGGTTGCCGGCGCCATGGAGGAAAGACTTAGTCAAAAGCAAGGTTTTCCTTTTGCCGCGATTCCTGCGGAAGCCTTATCTCACCAACCGGTGGCTTTATTGAAAGCCGCAGCTTTAAATGGAAAAGGCATAAACAAGGCGCACCATATCCTTAAGGAATTTTCACCTGCGGTAGTGGTAGGTACGGGGGGGTTTGCTTCTGCCCCCTCAATTTTTGCCGCACAAATGCTGCACATTCCTACGGTCTTACATGAGCAGAACGCTTTTCCTGGCCGTGCGAATCGGCTGTTGGCAAAAAAAGCCGCTGCGATTTGTTTAACTTTCGCGGCGGCAGGGGAGTATTTCCCGCATCCAGAGCGCCAATATTTAACGGGTTTACCGATTCGGGCGCAAATCCTTACCTCTTCCCGGCAAAAGGGGCGAGAAGCGTTGGATATTCCGGCTGATGCTTCGGTTTTACTGATTACCGGCGGTTCCTTAGGCGCTGCACATTTAAACCGTAGCGCTTTGGCCATTGGGGAGAAACTGCTGGCTGATGGCTGGTGGGTGATTCATATTTGTGGGCGTGAGGAGTATTTGCAAGTGAAACAACAAGCGCCAAAGGATAGAAAATGGCTGTTGTTCCCTTATGTAGATCAGATGGAGAACCCCCTTTGGGCAGCAGATTTAACCGTTTGTCGGGCTGGAGCTAGCTTTTTAGCTGAAGTTGCAGCAGTGGGGCTACCTTCGATTCTCGTGCCTTACCCTTATGCGGCCAATGACCATCAACGGTTTAATGCCAAAGCCTTTGCTTCAGCAGGTGCGGCCTGTATCCTGGAGGATAGTGATCTGAAAGGGGAAACTTTGCTAAAGCAAATTCGAGAAATACAGTCTACCCCTGGCGCCTTGACGAAAATGTCTGCTGCGGCTTTACGCTTGGCAGAAACAGACGCGGTGGGTAAGATTTATTCCATTATTCAACGAGTACAATGAGTTTCTCTGCATATGGAGGAATAAAATAGATGGAAAACAACTTGCATTTTATCGGTATCGGCGGTATTGGCATGAGCGCGATTGCCAAAATTATGCTGCATAATGGCTTTCATATTAGCGGCTCCGATGTACAGGAAAGTCGGTTGACCAAAGCCCTTGTGGCAGATGGCGCCGTCATCGCTTATGGCCATTCAGCGGAAAATATTCCTGCCCACACAGAAGCGGTGGTTTATTCTTCTGCAGTGAAGGAAGATAATCCGGAAATGGTAGAAGCAAAACGCCGCGGCTTGAAGATTTACCGGCGAGCGGAAATGTTGGCCTATTTAATTTCCACCAAGGTTGGGATTGGTGTTGCAGGCGCCCATGGGAAGACTACTACTTCTGCAATGATTGCCACTATGCTGGAATTTGCTGGTTGCGATCCTACGGTTATTATTGGCGGAATGTTGCCTGCCATTGGGGGGAGCAATGCCAAAGCTGGAGATGGCCCTGTCCTCGTTGCAGAGGCTGATGAAAGCGATGGAACTTTTCTGTTGCTTCTACCGAAAATTGCTGTGGTTACCAATATTGAAGCGGACCACCTGGATCATTACCATAATTTACAGAACATCATTACTGCTTTTCAGCAGTATTTGGCGCAAGTGCCAAAGGATGGTTTTTCCGTGGTCTGTACAGATTGCGCTATCCTGCGGAATTTAATGGTTAATACCCCTGGAAATTATATTACTTATGGTCTGAAAGAGCCGGCAGATTATACTGCCCGTGAGATTCAACACCATAGCACAGGGGTTGGGGCAGATATCTATGCTTATGGAACGAAACTGGGGCGACTGGAATTAAATGTGGTTGGTGAGCACAATGTGGTAAACGCTTTGTCCGCCATTGCTGTGGGGATGCGTTTAGGGCTAAGTTTTGCCCAATGCGCAGAAGGATTATCTCATTTTACAGGCACTGGTCGTCGTTATGAATTAATGGCGGAAACGGATACCTTAAAATTGGTGGATGACTATGCCCACCATCCTACAGAAATTGCCGCCACCATTGCGGCTGCTCGTGCCCAAGGTGCAAAAAAGCTGTTAGCTGTTTTTCAGCCGCATCGCTATAGCCGGACTGAGGCAATGTATAAAGAATTCGCGCAGGCCTTATCTGATGCGGATCAAGTTCTGTTATGTGAAATTTATCCTGCTTTTGAGCAGCCAATCCCCGGCGTATCTGCGGAAATGATTGCCAAAGCTTTACAGGCAAGCGGGCATAAAAAGGTATCTTTTGTGCGGACCATGGACGAAGCGCTGGATTTTCTGAAGAATACCATTTCTGATGAGGATATGGTACTGATTATGGGGGCGGGAAATGTCCGCTCTCTTAGCGAGCGATATGCCAAAGAATTACTTGGAGCGAAAGTATGAATAGTATAACGATACAAGAAATACAAGGGCTATTGCACTTACCCGTGCGAAAAGATGAACCCATGTCTGCTCATACCACCTGGCGCATTGGCGGGCCTGCGGATCTTTATGTGCAGCCTACAGAGGAGGATGAGCTGGCTTCTTTGCTCTCCTATTTGCATACCCATGAGATTCCTTGGCTGGTCATTGGTAACGGTTCCAATTTGCTGGTGGGGGATAAGGGTGTCCGCGGCGTGGTGATCAAAATGGGCGAAGCCTTTTCTGGTACCACATGGACGGAAAATACCGTTGAAGCCAAAGCCGGTACGCTTCTTTCCGTGCTGGCGTTGGAAGCTGCAGAGCGCTCGGCGACGGGATTAGAGTTTGCCCGAGGCATTCCTGGTAGTATTGGCGGCGCCGTAAGGATGAACGCTGGCGCTTATGGCGGAAATATCGGTAATTTTGTTACACAGGTGCATGGGGTTAGTTACAGCGGCGAAAAAGTTTCTGTGGCAGGTGAGGAAATTACTTTTGCTTATCGCAACAGCAGTCTGTTCGCTTTGGATGCTGTGGTTACTCGGGTGGTTCTCGCTTTGCAGCCTGGAAATCGCGAAGAAAGCATGGCCCTAATGCGCGAGTATTTACAGCGGCGTTCCTTTGCGCAGCCTTTAGAATATCCTTCCTGTGGTAGCGTGTTCCGAAATCCGCCTAATCAGCATGCTGGTCTTTTGATTGAAAATACTGGCTTGCGGGGATTAAAATGTGGTCAGGCACAGGTTTCTGTGAAGCATGGAAATTTCATTGTAAATTTAGGTAATGCGACTGCGGCAGAAGTCCGAGAATTGATTGAAATGGTGCAAGAAAAAGTTTATGATTTTACTGGCGTGAAATTAGAGCCTGAGGTAAAATTTATCGGTGAGTTTTAAGCAAAGCTTTCAATAGGAATAGAGTACAAATTTTCGTTTTATACGTTAAGGGCCAGGCAGATATTGTTGAAACAGTATCTACCTAGCCCTTTTGTGTTTCCTGCTAGCTCCATACAATGTGGATTTCTTTTTTCTGTGCATAACGTAAGGTAGCTATTGTACCGCCCGTCTTTCGCCCGTCATAAACAGCGATAATACGTTGAGATTGATCTACCATATAGCGATTACGATACATATAACATCCCTTGAAATAGTGATCAGAATGAATTTTTACGGTATCACAACACGCAATCAACGACTGAAACTTTTGATCTAATGTCCGCATTCTGCCAGGATAGGGAATTGCCGCTTCCAAAGTAATGGGGTAGAATTTTTTCATTTTGACAATAATATCCGCGAAAAGTAAGTCAGCCCCTAGGGCAAATCCACTAATGAAATGGGTGTATCCATCGCGGATCGCCAGTAAAACTTCTTGCTTGAGCTTTTGGGTTATCGTACTTATTTCCCCTAAAGGTATGCTACGATGTCCTGTTACGCAGCAGGTTTTGATTTCTACCATATAAATCCTCCCTAAATGTTGAAGTTATTATAACTCCATAATGACGCTATTCCCGTATTATAACAGGTTATCCGTCTAAAATAAAGTCATAATAGCTTTATTGGAGGCATTGAGTTGATGAACCAAAACAAAGAAAAACATTTTGGCCTGCGGATCGACGGGGAACTTTTAGCAAAATTTCGCTATGTTTGTGGCTATGAAGGACGTTCCGCTAATAGCCAAATCATTCAATTGATTCGCAAATGCATTGCAGACTATGAAAAAGAGCATGGCAAAATCAATTTAGACGAAATAAAATGAGCAAAAACATATCCGGTACATTTGTATCGGATTATAATTATTTGTTCGTGATGTATGTAGCCATTGTTCGTGTAAGAACATTCCAAGGAAAAATAAAAGGGATGCCTAACATTTAGGCATCTCTTTTTCATTAACGTATGTTTTGGCTTAACGCTGGCGTAGCATATTCTTTTGAATTTTGCCGCTGATAGTTTTTGGCAATTCAGGGGAGAATTCGATATAGCGTACCCATTTATATTCTGCTAGACGGCTGTTGCAGTACTCTCTCAATTCTTTTTGCAGGTCTAAGCTGGGCTTATAACCAGAGGAAGGCACAACAAAGGCTTTTACTGCCTGGCCGCGCAGATTGTCTTCCACCCCGACCACAGAGCATTCTAAGACTGCTTCGTGCTCATTGAGGATATCTTCAATCTCATAGGGTCCAATGCGATAGCCGCCGGATTTGATCACATCGTCGATACGGCAATGATACCAATAGTACCCAGCTTCATCTCGCCAAGCAATGTCCCCGGTATGATAAATCCCATCCCGCCATACATGATGATATAGCGCATCATCTTTGTAATAAGAGGTGAAGATACCGTATTGTCTGCCGTTTTCAGGCGGTAGGACAACGATTTCTCCCAATTCACCGTCTTGGGCAAAAGTACCATCGCTTTTCAAAAGCTCAACATGATACAGGGGAGAGGGCTTACCCAAAGAGCCGGGACGCGAAGGAGATCCTTTAAAATTGGCCAAAATCAGGGTGGATTCCGTCTGACCAAACCCTTCCATTAATTCCAGTCCGGTTTTTTCCTGGAAACGATGGAAAACTTCTGGACTCAAAGCTTCTCCTGCCGTGCTGGCATGGCGCAGACTGGGCATATCATTCATCCCTTTTTTGACCAGATAACGGTATACCGTGGGCGGTGCGCAGAAGCTAGTTACGCCAAAACGATTGATTACAGAGGTAAGCTGTTTGGGATCAAAATTATCGAAATCATAGACCATAACCGCACAGCCACACAGCCATTGTCCGTACATTTTTCCCCAGGCTGCTTTGGCCCAACCGGTTTCTGCTACAGTAAAATGCAGACCGCCTTCTTCAACCTGCTGCCAATAGCGAGCGGTAATAATATGCGCCAGGGGATAAGTATGGTCGTGAATAACGGCCTTGGGATAACCGGTTGTACCGGAAGTGAAATACATCAAAATTGGTTCCTGGGCTGATGTTTCCCGACGGGTGAGGGTTTCCGGCGCAATGGCCATTTCTGTTGTCAGATCAATAAATCCTTGGGCAGGGGAGCCATTGGTCATCAGCAGAGGTTTAACGGTAGATTCTTCTTTGGCTTGAGCGAATTTATTCCGAAGTTCTGCGTCATCTACACAGACAGCGGCTTTGATTTGGCCATATTCAAACCGATAGCGGAAATCATCGACTGTCAGCATATGTGTGACAGGTACAGCCACAGCGCCAATTTTATGCAGGGCGGGCAGGAAATACCAATATTGGGGCTGACGCTTTAAAGCTAGCATGACCCGGTCGCCTTTGCCGATCCCTGCTTTGAGAAAGGCATTGGCTGCTTGATTGCTGAGGCGACTAATATCCTGGAAGCTAAAGATTTTGGTGTTGCCTTCCATGTCGCACCAGACCACAGCACGCTGTTCTGGCGTTTCCGCTGCAATAGCGTCCACCACATCATAGCCGAAATTAAAATTGTCGGGGTAGTTCAGGGTGAAATCCGTTAACTGTCCGCTACTGTTTACTTTTTCTTGGCAAAAACGCTGATAAATGCTCATAGACCCTCCCTATTTATTTTCCTCCGCCATCAAACGTTCATATTGCATGCAATATTCCGGCATGCGGCGCTTTAGATTCAATGGTTGCCTGGTTTGATTATCCAAGAAGCAATGCTCGCTACGCCCGGTTGCCAGTAAAACACCATGTTCATTGGTAATCTGATATGTGTAAGATGCTCTAACTCCGTTAAAGCTCTCGGGTTTTACAACGATATATATG
>CAKRYM010000005.1 GCA_934427095.1 uncultured Bacillota bacterium
GTTATCGCTTGCGACATTCCCTCTGGATTGAATTCCACCACTGGTCAGCCTTTGGGAGAAGCGGTAAAGGCAGCAGTGACCGTGACCTTTGGCTATTGCAAGCTGGGGCTGGTTTTGCCTTCAGCCAAGCCTTATGTAGGAGAATTGGTGGTGGCGGATATTTCTCTGCCCAACCAGGTGGAGGATGTAATCGAAACCCGGCGTGAGTTGGTGGACGGTGCTTTTTGCCGCCGTTGGCTCAATTTGCGGGAGCCGGAATCCTATAAAGGGGATTATGGCCATGTTGGGGTGATTGCCGGCTCTCCGGCTATGCCTGGCGCGGCGATTTTGGCAGCTCGGGGCGCTTTGAAAATGGGTGCGGGCAAAGTCACCGCCGCCTTACCCAGCGCATGCCGGACAGCCTTTACGGCGCAAAATCCAGAAGCCATGCTGCTCAATACGGCGGATAACGAGGATGGTTGTTTGGATATTGCCGCGGTGGATGATTTGGTCTCTTTCCCGGCCAGCGCTTGGCTAATCGGCCCTGGTATGGGCCGGGAGGAAAAGACCCTAGCCTTGATTCGGGAAATGATTACCCGCTTTACGGTTCCGGCAGTCATTGACGCAGACGCTCTCTTTGCGGTTTGCGGGTATTTGCGCTTATTGAAAAAGGCCCAGGCGCCTTTGGTCATTACGCCTCATCCTGGGGAAATGGCGAAGCTCTTAGGCGTTAGCGTTAGTGATGTCCAGAGCAATCGCGTGGCCGTAGCCATGGGCTTTGCTAAGCAAACCAATGTGGTGGTGGTGCTGAAAGGCGCGGGCACTGTGGTTGCCACGCCGGAAGGCCGCATTTTTATCAATAGTAGCGGTAACCCCGGTATGGCCACAGGCGGCAGCGGCGATGTGCTGACCGGGATGATCGCCACTCTGTTGGCTCAGGGTATGGTACCTGCTGTGGCAGCGGCTACGGCGGTTTGGATTCATGGACATGCGGCGGATTTGGCCGCTAGCCAATACGGAGAAGCTGGTTTAACGGCTGGGGATGTGGCCAATGCCATACCCTTGGCGTTGAAATCCATTGACCGCTGATCCCGTCTTCTGGAAACAGCGGGCGCGTGGGGAAGGAGAATTATGTCCATTTTTGATACGCACCGTCCCGCCTGGATGGAAATTGATATCGCTGCGTTGCAGCATAATTATGCCTTAATGCGAAAATTGGCCGGCGTGCCGGTGATGGCGGTGGTTAAGGCCGATGCTTATGGCCACGGGGCTGTACCAGTGGCTTTGGCTTTAGCGGAAGCGGGCGCTACCCGTTTTGCGGTCGCTACCGCAGAAGAGTTGGCAGAGCTCAGAAGCGCGGGCATTGCTTGCCCTATTTTGGTCCTGGGTTTTGTGGCTAAGCGGGATTATCCTCAACTGCTTTATGATGATGGGTTGACTGCGGTGTATAGTATGGAGCAGGCGGAAGTCCTTTCCCATGAAGCAAGCCGCTCCTGTTGCGTGGCCAATATCCATATTAAAATCGATAGCGGCATGAGCCGTATTGGTTTCCCTTGTACGGAAGAAGCAGCGGAGGAAATCGCTCAGATTTCCCGTATGCCCTCCATTTGTATTTGCGGGGTGTTTTCCCATTTCGCTTGCGCGGATGAATTGGATTGCGCTTATAATGAACAGCAATTAAGGGCTTTCCAGCAAATGGTGGCCCTTTGTCAAAGCAAAGGCGTGGAGTTTCCCCTGGTCCATATGGGGAATTCCGCGGCGATTCTGCAATTACCGCAAGCCCGTTTTGATATGATGCGCACAGGGATTGCTCTTTATGGGGCGTATCCTGATGCCGCCATGGCTAGCATGAATTTAGGGTTGAAACCGGTCATGTCCGTGAAAGCGCGCATTGTGCGGATTCAATCCATTGCCCCTGGTACTGGGGTCAGCTACGGTTGTACCTGGGTAGCGAAGGAGCCTAGTGTCATCGCCACTTTACCTCTTGGGTATGCGGACGGGGTCCCGAGGCTGCTATCCAATTGCGGCCATGTGCTGATTGGCGGCAAACGGGCGCCTATTGTAGGCCGAGTTTGTATGGATCAGTTTATGGTGGATATTACCGCCATAGCCAAGGAACAAAAGGTAGAAGTCAATGACGAAGCGGTGTTTTTGGGCCGGCAGGGAGACGAGGAAATCGGCATTGATGAAATTGCCGCCCATGCCCAAACCGTGAATTACGAAATCTTGTGCCATTTGGGGCATCGTTTGCCCCGTAATTATATTCATTTTGATTTAGCGGAGGTCTGGAAATGCGTATAGCCATTGGTTGTGATCATGCTGCTTATGCAGAAAAAGAAGAAATTAAGGCTTATCTGGAAAGCAAGGGGATAGAAGTGGTGGACAAGGGCTGCTATAGTCCGGATAGAGCCAATTATCCCCAATATGCCGCTGCGGTCGCCCGCGCCGTGACCCAGGGGGAAGTAGAACGCGGCGTCTTGATTTGCGGTACCGGTATTGGCATGAGCATTGTAGCCAACAAATTTAAGGGCATTCGCGCTACCTTATGCCATAATGCCTTTACGGCCCAGGCTTGCCGGGAACATAATGACAGCAATGTGCTGTGCATGGGCGCCCGTGTATTGGATATTGCCCAGATGAAAGAAATCGTAGACATTTGGCTCACTACAGAATTTGGCGGCGGTCGTCATGCGGAACGCTTAGCCATGATTACGGAGTTGGAAAACGAGCTGCAAAAATAAACAAAACAACAACCGGCTGGCTGCCTAGCCGCCGGGACAAAAAGGGAAATGGAGGTCTCTTTATGCGCAAAAGCTGGGATGAATATTTTATGTCCATCGCTCACCTGGTAAAAACCCGTTCCACCTGCTTGCGCCGGCATGTAGGCGCAGTGGCGGTGTCAGCGGATCATCGGATTTTAGGCACGGGCTATAACGGTCCTTTGCCTGGTACGCCCCATTGTGAGGACGTGGGCTGTATTCGCCAACAGCTGGGCATCCCTTCTGGTCAACGGCAGGAAATGTGCCGCGCCCAGCATGCGGAAGCCAATGTCTGCAATTTTGCCTCCCGTTATGGGGTAGCATTAAACGGGGCCACGGTTTATGTGACCGCCCGTCCATGTACCACTTGTTTAAAAGCCATGGTGACCAGCGGCATCCGGCGTATTGTTTTTGACGATGAATACCCGGACGAATTATCCTGCCAACTAGCTGCGGAAGCGGGTGTGGAATTGGTGCCCTTTGCCAGCCTTTTGCCTAAAGAGGAAGAAAGCGATTTGCTAAAACAATTGCGTGAGGAAAAAGCATGAAAGTACTGTCTGTATTCGGCACTCGGCCGGAAGCCATTAAAATGGCGCCTTTGCTAAAAAAAATGGCGCAAACGCCGGGAATAGAAAGCGTCGTGGCGGTGACGGCTCAGCATCGGGAAATGTTAGACCAGGTGCTGCGCTTATTTGCCATTACGCCAAAATACGACTTGGATTTGATGCGCCATGGCCAGACCTTGTCCGGCATTACCGCCTCGGTCTTAGACGGTATGGCGCCCATTATTGAGCAGGAAAAACCAGAACTTATCCTGGTGCATGGGGATACTACCACCACCTTTGCCGCGGCTTTGTCCGCCTTTTATCATCAGGTACCGGTGGGACATGTAGAAGCAGGTCTACGCACCGGCGATAAATACGCCCCTTATCCTGAGGAGATGAACCGTTGCCTGACCGGCCGTTTGGCCGACGTCCATTTTGCGCCTACGGAAACGGCGGCTAATCATTTGCGAGAGGAGCAGGTACCGGAAGCGCAGATCTTTGTGACGGGGAATACGGTGATTGACGCTTTGCTGGAAACCGTGGAAAAACCCTGCGACCTGAAGGATTATGGCTTGACCCAGGTGGATTGGAGCAAAAAAGTGATTTTGATGACCTGCCATCGCCGGGAAAATTGGGGGGAACCCATGGCACAGATTTTTGCCGCCACTGCAGAGGTGTTATCCCGCCACCCTGAGGTGGAACTGGTTTATCCTTTGCATAAAAATCCTTTGGTACGGGAAATCGCCCATCAATATTTGGATATTCCTCAGGTGCATTTTTGCGAGCCCTTGGATTACCTACCATTTTGCCATGCCATGAAAAACAGCTATTTGGTACTGACAGATAGCGGTGGTTTGCAGGAGGAAGCGCCTGCTTTAGGTAAGCCGGTGCTGGTGCTACGGGATGTAACCGAGCGCCCGGAAGCTATTGCCGCCGGTACGGCTCGGCTTTTAGGCACAAAGGGGGAAAGCGTGGCCGCTGGATTAGAAGAATTGTTGACGGGGGGCGAAACTTACCGGGCCATGGCCCATGCGGCAAACCCCTATGGGGACGGCCATGCGGCAGAAAAAATTTGCCAAGCCATTCTCAGCCTTAAGAAAAAATAAGCCCCGGACAGTGGGGAAAAAGAAAACCAAAAATTATTTTTATGCTGTGATGCAGATTGTTTGCAAAGACGAACTGTTTTTCATGTGAATTTATAGTGGATTTTTGCTTGATTTTTGGAAGAGAGTGGTCTAAAATAAAATTTAGTGATGCAAATATCTATGCAATTTTAAGAATTTTTTGACGATATGGAGTCGATGCTGACTTGACTTATGTAATCGGTGGCTTGGCGGGACTGATTTACGGCGCTGTCTTTGGTTTGCTAAAGCGTTTGGTTTTACCTAAAAATACTGAGCCAAACGGCTTTATGAAGCAAGTCTATCTTTATATGGGCGTCAGCATGCTGATCAATGTCGTGGTGTTGCTTTCTGTTTATTTCCTGCGGCATCTTTGGCCTTATTCCTTTGAGGCGACGATTATCGGTGCAGCGGTCGGCCTTTCTGTAACGGGGAAGTTGATCGGTCGCTATCTACGCCGTTAAGCGGTTTAGCTTGCCGTAGCGGTATACAAAGGATCTTTCGGTAAGGGAGATGGAGTGAATGGGTCATAGTACCAGTATAATGATTGCGGGGTTTGAAATTCCCAGCGTATGCGTGACCATGTTTGCTATCACGATTGTGTTGGGCGTGGTGAGTTATTTCCTCACTCGGCATATGTCCATGCGTCCAGGCCGGGCGCAGGTAGTGGCAGAAAAAATTGTGGATATGCTGCACAATTTCTTCGCCAATGTGATTGGGGACAAACTGACCAGGAAATATTTGCCGGTGTTAGGCTCCCTTTTCCTGTTTATCCTGATTTCCAATTATAGCGGACTTTTGCCTTTGGCAGGGAAATTGCCTGGTCTTTCTGCACCGACGGCTAACCTTTCTGCTGTAGCTGGTTTGGCCATTGTGGTTTGCGTGACGACACAGTACGCTGGCGCTAGGGCCAATGGCTGGGGATATTTGAAACATTTCGTTAGACCCGCGGCCTTTGTCTTACCCCTGATGCTATTGGAGGAAGTCATTCATCCCCTTTCGTTGACCTTACGACTTTACGGCAACATCATGGGGGAAGAATCCGTGACCGAGCAGCTGTTTGAGCTGGTTCCCTTGGTGGTTCCCGTGGTGATGCAGGCTCTTTCCATTTTGATGGGCTTTGTTCAGGCTATGGTGTTTACTTTGCTGAGCTGCGTTTACATTATGGAAGCTGCGGAATAATTTTTCTTTCGATGTTTGTTTTATATGATTCACATAAATTCATCAGTAACTACTGAAAGGAGGTTCCCGAATGGAAACCAACGCATTATTAGGTCTTGCTGCCGCCATTGCTATTGCAATTAGTACGATTGCTCCTGCTATTGGTCAGGGCAGAACTGCTTCCAAAGCAATGGAAAGCATGGCCCGCCAGCCTGAAGTCAGCGGTAACATTCAGACTGCAATGATCCTGGCTATGGCTTTCATGGAGGCTCTTACTATTTATGGCCTGCTGATCGCCATCATGATCCTGGGCAAGATCGGTTAAGTTTGACAATAATCGGCTCGGGGCGATTTTTGTCGCCCCGAGCTGCCGATTTGCAGAGGAGGACTGTTCTTTAATGGAAATAGAACTCAAGATTGTTATCTTTTCTATCCTGAACTTTGCCCTTTTGGCGTTTCTGCTGACCAAATTTTTGTATAAACCCGTTCGAAAAATGATGGATTCTCGGCAGGAAATGATCAACGATGCCCTGGATCAGGCGGAAGCCGCCAGAGCAGAGGTGGCTGCCACTGGCGAGACCATTAAGGCGAATATGGCGAAAGCAAGACTAGACGCGGAAGCGATTCTGGATGCAGCACATCAGCAGGCTGAACAGGATAAAGCCGCGATCATGGCCGAAGCCCAAGCTCAGGCCGAGGCCTTTACTGCTCAAGCCCGCCAGCAGATCGCCGAGGAAAAGGAACAAGCCATGCTCGAACTGCGCACGCAGATTACCGACTTGGCCATTATGATTGCGGAAAAAGCGCTGGACGGTAAATTGACCGAACAGCAAGAAAAAGCATTGATTGCGAATTATACCGAAGAGGCAGGGAGATAGACGATGATTTCCAACGCGGTAGTCGATCGTTATGTAAAAGCGCTGTTTGAGACAGCCCAAGAACATCATCTTACCGAGAAAATTGACGGTGAGTTGGCTTTGCTGGGCAAAGAGCTGGAATCCGTATCCGGGTTTTTCTCTTTGCTGACTGGTCATGCCATCACCGGCAATGAAAAAAAACGTCTATTAACAGAAGCTTTCGCTTCTTTTGAACCTTTTACCCAGAATTTTCTCTGCATTGTTGTGGATAAGGAGCGGGAAGCTTTTCTGCCGGATATGATAAATCATTTCCACGATCTTTATGTGGAATCTCAGGGTATTGTCCGCGCCTCTCTTACCACAGCCCGGCCTTTGGCTGAGCAGGATTATCAAGAAATCGCTGCTACAGTCGGAGCGGAATGGGGCAAGACCGTGGAATTTACTTGCGATACTGACCCCGCTCTCTTGGGTGGCGCCGTGATCCAGGTGGAGGACAAGGTGATCGACGTAAGCCTGAGCAAGCAATTCCAGCTCATCAGAGAGCAGTTACTGAAATAGTAGGATTTTGAACGAGGTGGGAACATGAGCATCAAACCGGAAGAGATCAGCAAGCTGTTGCGACAGCAGATCGAGAATTACCAGTCTGGCGCAGATATCTATGAGACCGGCACAGTCATTAAGGTCGGCGACGGTATTGCCTATATTTATGGCCTCTCCAATGCCATGAGCAACGAGCTGCTGGAATTCGAAAACGGTCGTATGGGCATGGCGCTCAACCTGGAAGAAGACAGCATCGGCTGCGTCATTCTCGGTGCTTATCAGGATATTCATGAAGGGGATACGGTACGCCGTACCGGCCGCATCATGGAGGTCCCGGTAGGCAGCGGACTGCTGGGCCGCGTGGTGGATCCTCTGGGTCAGCCCCTGGACGGAAAAGGGGAGATCAAGGCCGAAGCCTACCGTAATATCGAAAATAAAGCCCCTGGCGTCATTTACCGCCATCCGGTAGATACGCCTTTGCAAACTGGCTTGAAATCCATCGACGCTTTGGTGCCGATCGGCCGCGGCCAGCGTGAATTGATCATTGGCGACCGCCAGACCGGTAAAACCGCAGTCGCTATTGACACGATTATCAATCAGAAAGGCCAGGATGTGATCTGCATTTACGTGGCCATCGGTCAGAAAGCTTCTACCGTGGCTTCCGTTGTGCAGAAATTGGAATCCTTTGGCGCCATGGAATACACCATTGTCGTGAGCGCAACGGCTTCCGAACCTGCACCTATGCTGTATATCGCCCCCTATGCTGGCGCAGCCATGGGCGAGCATTTTATGCATCAGGGCAAGGACGTGCTCATCGTTTACGATGACTTAACGAAACAAGCTGCGGCTTACCGCGAACTTTCCTTGCTGTTGCATCGCCCGCCGGGACGTGAGGCTTTCCCTGGTGACGTTTTCTATTTGCATAGCCGTTTGTTGGAACGTGCGGCTCGCCTTTCCGATGAAGAGGGCGGCGGTTCCATGACAGCATTGCCTATTATTGAAACCCAAGCAGGGGATATTTCCGCTTACATCCCCACGAACGTCATTTCCATTACTGACGGCCAGATCTTCCTGGAAACCGACTTATTCCATAGCGGCTTCCGTCCTGCCATTAATATTGGCTTGTCCGTGTCCCGCGTGGGCGGTTCTGCACAGATCAAGGCCATGAAGCAGGTGGCTGGTTCCTTGCGTTTGGATTTGGCTCAGTATCGTGAGCTGGCATCCTTTGCGCAGTTTGGTTCTGATTTGGATCAGGCAACCAAAAACACTTTGGATCGCGGCGCCCGCATGATGGAAATTTTGAAACAGGATCAGTATTCCCCCTTGCCTGTTGAGGAACAAATCGTGGTATTGTTCTTCGCTACCAGGGATTATGCTAAAGATATCGCGGTGAAAGACGTGGTGAGCACTGGGGACGAATTGCTGGTTTACTTCCGTAAGCATCATCAGGACCTGCTGAAGCAGATCCGGGAAGAAAAGAAACTGTCTGATGAATTGGAAGCCAAACTCAGACAGGCCATTGAAGAATTCAAGAGCGATAAAGCCACGAAATAAGGGAAAACACTATGGCATCAGCACGGGATATTAAAAGACGAATCAAAAGCATCAAAAGCACACAGCAGATTACCAAGGCCATGAAAATGGTTTCCGCTGGTAAGTTGCGGAAATCCCAGACTGCGGTTACTGCCGTGCGTCCCTTTACGGCCAAAATGGATCAGCTGATCTTACACGTTAGCGAGGCGGTGGAACATCCCTATCTCCAGCCTCGGCCTGAAGTGAAAAAGGTTTGCTATGTGGTGTTAGGGTCTGACCGTGGACTTTGCGGCGGCTTTAACGGTAACCTGAATCGCTTCTTAGGCGAGGTGCTGGCAGAGGAAACTCGCCCTTACGCCTTGATTGTGGTTGGCCGGAAAGTGCGGGAATATTGCCTGCGGAACCAGTTTACGCTTACAGATGACTTGGTAGATATGGGGGATAACCCCCGCTTTAGCCAGGCCCAGGCCTTAGGCCGTAAGCTGCGCAAAGCTTATGAAGATGGGGAATATGATGAGATCCGGTTGGTTTATTCCAAATTCCGGAGCACGGTCTCTCAGGTTCCCATGCAGCAGAAATTGTTGCCGGTTCCGAAACCCGAAGTGGATGAGGAAGATAGCAAAATTTTTGCTAGCATTGATTATATCTTTGAGCCTTCCGCAGAGGAAATTCTGGAAAAATTGATGCCCCAGTATGTGGATATTGCCATGTTTTGCGCCATGCAGGAAGCTAAGGCTTCTGAACATAGCGCCCGCATGATGGCAATGAGCTCCGCAACGGACAATGCTACGGACATGATTTCCAATTTGACATTGTCCCTGAACCGGGCTCGTCAGGCTGCCATTACCACCGAAATTACGGAGATTATCGGCGGTGCGTCGGCCCTTTCCTCTTAATGCTGTTCTTTTCCTAGTTGGTGGTTTTTTCTACCAACAAGGTTGCGTTTGATGAAAAAAGGTTTCTACCCCTTTTGTCCTTAAAGAGGGGTTTCCTAGAGAAGTAAAGGAGGCTACCTCATGGCCACAGGTAAAATCAAGCAGATCATTGGCGCAGTCGTTGATATTGAATTCCCCGTTAATGAGCTGCCGGATATTTATAATGCTGTCCAGGTGAAAAATCATGACGGAAATGTGGTTGTCATGGAATCCATGCAGCATCTGGGCAATAACGTGGTGCGCTGTGTCGCACTTTCTTCCACAGATGGTTTGCAGCGCGGAATGGAGACCCTAGACACCGGCTCCCCCATTCGCGTGCCAGTGGGACCGGCTACGTTGAGCCGAATGATGGACGTCATTGGCCAGCCCATTGACGGCAAGGGCGAAATTAAAGCGGATAAAACCCTGCCCATTCATCGCCCTGCGCCGGAGTTTGTTGATTTGCAGCCTTCCACGGAGATTTTGGAAACCGGCATCAAGGTCGTTGACCTGTTGGCGCCTTATACCAAAGGTGGTAAGATTGGCCTCTTCGGCGGCGCTGGCGTTGGGAAAACGGTTCTGATTATGGAGCTGATCCGCAACATCGCCTACGAACACGGCGGCTTCTCTGTGTTCGCCGGGGTTGGGGAACGTACCCGTGAAGGTAATGACCTTTGGAATGAAATGAATGAGTCTGGCGTTATTGAAAAGACCGCCCTGGTCTTTGGTCAGATGAACGAACCGCCGGGAGCCCGTCTGCGGGTGGCTTTGACTGGTTTGACCATTGCGGAAAGCTTCCGCGATTATGAAGGCAAGGACGTCTTGCTGTTCATCGATAACATTTTCCGTTTCACTCAGGCTGGTTCTGAGGTTTCCGCTTTGCTGGGCCGTATGCCTTCCGCCGTTGGTTATCAGCCTACGCTGGCCACGGAAATGGGCACCTTGCAAGAAAGAATTACCTCTACGAAAAAGGGCTCCATTACCTCTGTCCAGGCGATTTACGTCCCGGCCGATGACTTGACTGACCCGGCTCCTGCTACTGCCTTTACCCATTTGGACGCTACGACGGTTTTGTCCCGTCAAATCGTTGACTTGGGCATTTACCCGGCAGTGGATCCTTTGGAATCCACTTCCCGCGCCTTGGATCCTCGTGTGGTGGGTGAAGAACATTACCAGGTGGCCCGTGGCGTGCAGCAGGTCTTGCAGCGCTATCAGGAATTGCAGGATATTATCGCGATTATGGGTATTGATGAATTGTCCGATGAGGATAAAATCCTGGTGGCTCGGGCCAGAAAGATTCAGCGTTTCTTGGGCCAGCCCATGCACGTGGCAGAACAGTTCACCAATACGCCTGGCAAATACGTTCCTTTGCAGGATACCATTCGTAGCTTTAAGGACTTGCTGGCTGGTAAATACGATCATTTGCCTGAACAGGCTTTCTTTATGGTAGGTAGCATCGAAGAAGCAGTAGAAAAGGCAAAGACCCTTTAAAAAATAGACGGTTGTAGAAGAATATCCTGTTCCTGAGGGAATAGACTTTGGAAAGGGATAACCATGGGAGAACGCGATCAAATTAGATTAGAAATTGTTACGCCGGAAAAAGAAGTGTTTCATGCGATGGTGGAACGCTTCACGGTGCCTGCCGCGATGGGGAGCACGGGTATTTTGTATAACCATGCGCCTCTGCTTACTGTGCTTGTGCCTGGGGTTTTGGTTTACCACATGGATGGCAAGGACGGGTATATCGCGGTGTCCCGGGGTTTTCTAGAAATGCGTGACAATGAAGCGGAGATTCTGGTGGATGCCGCAGAATTAGCAGCGGATGTTGATCTGGAACGAGCAAAAGCTGCGGAAAAACGCGCTAGAGAACGTCTGGCGCAAAGCAGTAAAGGGGAAATTGATGTTGCCCGGGCAGAAGCCGCCTTGGCTCGTTCTCTGGCCAGACAGAAAGCCGTGAGTTATTTATAATTTGACCAAAAAAGAGAGCACGTTTTATCGCGCTCTCTTTTTGGATATAACAAGGAGGATGAAAACATGCTATTGGTCAATATTGATTATCTTCCAGGTAAGGAACTGGAAATTTTAGGCATGGTGAAAGGTAGCACCATTCAGTCCAAACATATTGGTAAAGATATCGGGGCTAGTTTCAAAACCTTGGTCGGCGGGGAATTGAAAGGCTATACGGAAATGATGAACGAAGCCCGGGACATTGCAACCAACCGCATGGTGGAAGAAGCTAAAGCACTGGGCGCTGACGCTGTAATTAACGTGCGTTATACCACATCTGCAGTGATGCAAAATGCTGCGGAAGTGATGGCTTTTGGTACAGCCGTGCGCTGCAAATAACCATAAAGCATACGAAAGGAAAAGAAAAGCGGCGGACTGTTGTCCGCCGCTTTTTTCTATCCATTTATGGGTTACGGCACCGTAACCTTGAAGATGCAGGAATAACCGTTGCTGCCAGTGGCAGAGAAAACAATGGTTTTGCAGTCGCTGCCCCAGCTAGCAGAGGTAACTGCTGAATCATGCAAGGTCAGGCAAATATTTTCTGCCCGGTAATAGAGGCAAAGGGCGCCGGAAGCTGTACTAAACAGCACTTTGTTGTTATCCGTTGCCCAGCTAACCAAGGAACCGCCGCCATTGGCTGTGGCCAATTGCGCTTCCTCCCCATTGCTACTGAGCCAAAGCCCGTCAGCCTGGTTACTGGCTATGGTACCGTCCGCAGCAGTGGCTTGATAGCCCTTATCCGTGGCTTTACCTACGCCAGCGGCAGAGGGAAGGCCTTCGCTTTCCCCGATAAAGACCGGCTCCTCACTGGCGGAAATATCCATTTGATATTCCAGATAAGTGTTGCCGTCTTTGACATAGAAGGTAACGGTATTTCCATTAATTCTAGGACGTACTACATCTCCTTCGTCAATGGCTGCTAGGGTGGTTAAGGCATAAGCATCCTGACTGGTGCTGCCATAAGCCACCTTAGGCAGGGAAATCCCATTTCCGTAAGTGGTGGGTTGTTCCTCCACTGTGGTGGTGTTTTCCGTTTCTTCCTCTTCTGAGGTGTTTTCTTCTACCAGATCTTGTACCTGGTTGTTTTCTTTTTGCGCTAATAAATCGCTATGATATTTGTTTTCAATCTTTTGGAATAAGTCGGCTACCACCGTTTGGGTAGGATCTTTGGCTGCGATTTGCGGGGAGTCGCCGTCGGAAATGAGCTGATTTTGGTCAAAGAATCCGCCAACCATGGCGCCAAAAACAAGGGCTGCGGCAACGGCTACGCCGCCCATCCAATGCCAACCTTTACGTAGGGTACGTTTATGCTTATGGGGAACGAGGACAGTGGGTTCTGCTGCAATGCGGGCCATGACTTGTTCGGTAAAATTATCGGGTACGGAAACATTGGTGATTTCCTGGGCTAGAAATTGCTCCAGACCGGCGTATTCTCGCGCCAGTTGCGCACACTGGGGACATACTTTCAGATGCGCCAGAAGCTGCTCCTGCTCGCTCTGGGAAAGCATGCCGTCTATTTGCATATTCAGCAATGTTTCCATGTCATGGCAAATCATGGTTCTCAATCCTCTATTCCCAAAAATCTACAACAAAAGGTAACTAGAACAAATATTGACGTAGAAAATCTTTTAACATTTTGCGCCCCCGGAATAGCCTGGTTTCGATGGTGGAAACCGGCAGTCCCAGATGTTGGCTAATCTCTTGATAGCTCATATTTTCCAGGTATTTCATGATAAGGGGTAAACGGTAATTTTCTGGTAAGGTTTGCAGGGCTTCATTAAGAACATCGTGCAATTCCTTTTCTTCCGTTTGCCGGCTGGGGTCCACAATACCGCCGGCATCCGCTTCCGCCGCGTCAAATATGGTGTCCAGGGAAGTGGTGTCTTTGGGGCGCTTGTGTAGAAGATTCACACAAGTATTATGCGCGACCCGGTACATCCATGGAAAAAACCTACGGGAACAATCAAATTTCGCCAGCTCCTGATAAATACGGACAAAAGCCTCCTGTGCCATGTCCTGCGCTTCGTCATGATCCCCGCCCAGGCGGTAGGCCAAAGCGAAAATTTGTTTTTGATAGCGCTCTACCAGGATGCGAAAGGCGTCGTTGCGGCCTTCCAAAACCAAGGTCACTAATTGTTCGTCGCTGAAATCGCGCATCCGAACCTCCAGACTCATTATAAATACAGGTGAAATGTAAAAAAACTTGCAAAGAATGGCAAGATTTTTTTCATTTTTTTTTAAGAAAGGCAATACTTATTCTATCATATTTAAACAGAAAATCCCATATGTTTTTGGGAAAAGGAAAATTTTACGCAAAAAGAGGAGAAAGCGCTTAGACCATGGGGAAATTTGAGTAGATAAGTCGATGAAAATACGAGCTTAATGGCAGGATTTGGCAAGGCGTTTGCCAAATTTTTTCTCCATGACAGATGCATTAACTGGGCTCAATAGCCGGCATGAATTACATATTGAATTAGCTGCTTATGCGGCCCGGGCAGATTCTGCCCATCCCTTAACTCTATTGCTGTTGAAAATACGGGATTGGGATTTGTGGCGGCATCATGTGACGCCTTTGGCTACAGATCGTCTGTTACAGGTAACGGGTACAGTGTTGCAAAAAGTTGCACCGGCAGACGCCTTTTTGGCCCGTTGGAGCGATTGCGTGTTTGGCCTGCTTTTGCCCAATTGTCCTCAGTGGTGCGGGGAGGATATCGGGGAAGCTTTACGGGTAGAGGCCCAACAGGCGGTGTTGCCAGCGATTTTATCCTGCCAAGGCTTAGGGCTGGATTTGGTTTATGGCTGTGGCACCATTCCCCCAGCGGAGGTGAACCTTTTGGGTTTGGCCGCAGAAGAAATGCTTGCCCAAGCAGAAGGGGGTGTGTTCCGTAGCCTATTGCCTCGTTCTCCCTGGGAGAATTTAGATAGCATGGCTGTGGAGGCCTATATTCGCTTGGCGGAAAGCTTTCTTGCCCATGGTTATCCTTATTTACGGCGGCACGGGATGATGACAGCTGCTTATTGTCAGAAAGTGGGACAAGCTTTGGAATTTTCGCAAAACCAGTTGACGGAGCTAAATCTGGCCGCGGCTTTTGGGGATCTTTGTATGGCGGAGGCAGCGGGCTCTGCTTTGGATAAGCCTGGTTGCCTAACGTATGGAGAGTTCCGGCGTATGGCTAGGCATCCAGTATTTGCTGCGGATCTTTGCCGCACATTAAAAATGTCCCGCGGCGTAGTGGATACGGTGCTGTATCATCATGAGGCTTTAGACGGTAGCGGTTACCCGGAAGCCCTACAGGGAGAAGAAATTCCCCTTTCTGCCTCGATTCTAGGCTGCTGCGGCGCTTTTGCTGCCATGCAATTACCCAGGCCATACCGTCCGGCTAGACCTTTGGATGAAGCAAAAAACGTTCTCATTCGGTTAGCTGATGTCCGTTGGCCGGCAAAGGTGGTCCAGGCTTTATTGGACGTGGTCTAAGACTACGCTTGTATCCATAGAAAAACCGTGATAAAATGACCATATCAACCTTAACTGCCTGTACGCGGATAAGGTTTCCTCAGGAGGGTAGATATGGCAAAGATCATGGTGGTAAATCATCACGGTTTGCAACGAATGATGATTAAAAATATTGTGCGTAGTGAGAATCATGAAGTCATTGAGTTGGATAAAGGCTATAAAGTCTTACGGCAATATGATGAGATGCAGCCGGATTTGATCATTCTCAGCGATGATTTGCCGGATATGGACGGCATGGATGTCATGACAGATTTACTTTCTACCCATCCGGAAGCGCGGGTATTGCTTATGGTGGGGGTAAATCATTTGGAAAGGGCATTGCAAGCCATGGAAGCAGGGGCTGTGGGCCATGCCTTTATTCCGGTTAATCGTATGGAGTTGATGGAAACCATACGGGATATTTTGGGTTAACCCAATGAACGGCAAATAAGAAAAAGGCGTGCCGCGGAATGCGCGCGCATAAGGAAGTAATTTAATTGTCGCAGGACGGCATGGTGGAAAGGACATGTCGTCCTGCCTTTTCTTTGCCGTTCCACAGTCTGATCGTCGCCCGGCAGGTTGACTTCTCCAATAAAGTTCCAGACCAGTTCAATCTTCTGCTTGCGGTGGCCGCATTCCCGGTGCTGTGAAGATGACTACAATCTGGCTGCTCCCGAAAGACGCAGAAAAGACTATGGAGGCTCGTACAGAAGGCTTTCGGAAAATAGATAAATAATTGAAAAATGATTGCTATATTTGCTGTTAGGAGGTGAGTGTGATGAGCGCAAAGATACTGATTGCTGACGATGAAAGCGATATTGTTTCCATGCTTGGTAGCTTCTTTGAAAGCAAGGGCTTTCGTGTTTTGCCCGCTTCCAGTGGTGCAGAAGCGCTAAGACAAGTAGAAAAGCAGCCAGATATTATTTTACTTGACATCAATATGCCCGAAACAGACGGTTTAGAGGTTTGTCGGCGTATTCGGGATCACATATCCTGCCCGATCCTTTTTCTGACTGCGCGAATTGAAGATACAGACAAAGTAAAAGGCTTTGCTGTTGGCGGTGATGATTACATTGTGAAGCCCTTTTCTCTTGTCGAACTTGAAGCTCGAGTACGCGCTCACCTGCGCCGGGAAGCGCGACACAACTTTGAAGCACAGATCAGGTTTTTCGGCGATTTAACGATTGATTACTCAGAACGCTGTTTGTTCTTTGGCGAGAAGCGTGTCGGACTTGCAAAAAAGGAATTTGATATTGTGGAGCTGCTTTCTCAAAATCCGGGACAGGTCTTTGATAAAGAGCGGATTTATGAGCGTATTTGGGGCTATGATAGCGAGGGGGACAGCAGCGTTGTGGCAGAGCATATCCGCAGAATACGGTCAAAAATCGCGGTATATACCGACCGCGTGTATATTGAAACGGTTTGGGGGTGTGGGTACAAATGGGTCAAATGAATTGCCATAGGCATCAGTTGTCTCTCCGAAAAAGCCTGATTCTCTATGTAGTTACCTTTGTTGTACTTGCAGTCATTCTTTCCGTAGCCACTTTTTCTATCTGTGGCAGCGCAGCCGAAGCCATCAGTGCATCTTATCCCCCGTCCGGCGAAAAATATTATTTGACGAATGAGCAGGGGGAGCAATTGGGCCAAGGCGCTTACATTGGGACAGAACCCGTCCTGATGTCTCAAGAGGACGAGCGTACCATTGCGTTGCTGGAGAAACTTCCTATTGTTGCAACTCCCGTTTATTCTGCATTCTGTATTATTGCCGCTGCACTGCTATTTTACAGAAACAGGCTGAAAAAACCGCTTGCTGAACTGCGGACGGCTTCTGAAAAAATAGCGAACAATGACTTAGATTTTTCAATCGATTACGACAGCAAAGATGAATTGGGGCAGCTTTGCGCGTCCTTTGAAATCATGCGGACAACCCTTGCGGATAATTTCTCTAAAATGTGGCGGCAAGTCGAAGAACGAAAAGCACTCAACGCTACTTTTGCTCATGATTTGCGTACCCCTTTGACGGTACTAAAAGGCTATAATGAAATACTGCAAGCCAGCGAAAACCCCCAAACACGGGAAACCGCCGCTACAATGGGAAAACATATCTCCCGTATGGAAAGCTATGTGAGCAGCATGAGCAATCTTAGGCGTATGGAAGATACGCAGCCGGAGTACCAGTTGGTTGACTTGCAGCCGTTGGTATCTTCTTTGTATGACAGCGCAAAAATCGTATGCACGAAAAACGGAAAAGAATTGATTTTACAAAATGACATACCCGATTCACAGCTATCTCTTGACAGCGCGTTTGTTTCACAGGTGTGCAATAATCTGATCTCCAACGCTGTGCGATATGCCCGGACTACGGTAACAATCTCTTTCGCCTTGCGCGACAACAGTTTTCTGCTTTCCGTATCAGATGATGGAAAGGGGTTTGACAAAAGCGGTCTGCAAAAAGCTACCAGCCCATATTACACAGAGGAAAGCAATCATTCGGAGCATTTTGGACTAGGACTGTATATTTGCAAGCTGCTTTGTGAACATCATAATGGTTATTTGAAGATGGAAAATACTGCAACTGGGGCAAATGTATCTGCCTATTTCAAATCTTCTGCCTTGTAGATAAAAAGTAGATATTTCCTCTCTATACTCTCCATGAAAACACATGGAGAGTATTTTTATTGCTCCCTATGGAGAAAGGGGCTTTTTTATGGAATTAAAGACAATCGGGCTGACAAAAAAGTTTGGTTCCAAAACTGCCGTAGATGACTTGAATATTACCTTGACAAATGGCGTTTACGGCTTGCTGGGCGCAAACGGCGCAGGAAAAACAACGCTGATGCGGCTACTCTGCAATATCCAAAATCCCACTTGCGGGGAAATTCTGCTGAATGGAAAAAGCATTGTGGGGCTGGGTGAATGCTATCGAAATCTCTTGGGCTACTTGCCCCAGCACTTCGGATATTATCCGGATTTTTCAGCGTTTGACTTCCTGCTTTATGTTTCTGCCCTAAAAGGGTTGGACGAAAAGGCGGCACGGAAGAAGTCAAAAGAGCTACTGGAAGCAGTAGACTTATCACGGGAAAGGAAACGCAAAATCAAAACCTTTTCTGGAGGGATGAAACAGCGTTTGGGGATTGCACAGGCTATGCTCAATGAGCCACACATTTTGATCTTAGATGAGCCAACAGCTGGGCTTGACCCGAAAGAGCGTGTCCGTTTCCGCAATTTGATTAGTGCCTTTTCCAAAAACCGTATTGTAATCTTGTCCACGCATATTGTTTCCGATGTGGAGTTTATCGCAGAAGAAATCATTATGATGAAATCCGGGCAAATCATTCATTTTGGAAATCCGCAGGAGATCACTTCTGAAATTGATGGACAAGTGTGGGAATGTACGGTTGCGACTGCCTATGCGGAAAAATATGCGGCAACCTACAATACAAGCAATCTACGGAACACCAGCGAAAACCAGACAATCTTGCGGATCATTGGAGATCGTCCGCCGATGGAAAATGCGGTAAGGGTGCAACCCACTTTGGAAGATTTGTACCTGTTCTATTTCAAAGGAGGCTGTGAAGAATGAAAAAACTAATTCTTTTTGAATTGCGGAAAATCATTTCAAAGCCTTTGACGCTTATTGCTTTGATTGGAATCCTTCTGTTTTCTGCCTTGCTTTCCTTTTCCACTTATCAAAACAAATATGCTTTTGACCAGAATGCCGGCCAAGGCTCCGGAAGAACAGCAGTAGAAATTGACAAGGAAATTGCAGCAAAGTATGAAGGAATATTGACAGATGAAAAAGTGCAGCAAATGATGTCTGATTTTGCCCCGACATCAGATTTACATGGATTGAATGCAGCCTATGTTTACCAAAATGCTATACAATCCGCAGCTTTTGTACGATTTTCAGACCAGAAGGGAAATTGGAACGGTCTAAGTGTTTCCGATGTGTTCGGTGATGAAGAAATCAAAATCGGTTATGTGGACGGTTGGCTTTCCACCAGCCGAAACATGGTGAGAACTTTCGTTGCGCTTGCATTTGCCGTTATCATTATGAATGCGCCGGTTTTCTCTGGTGAATATCAGGGCGTTGACAATATCATATTGACGAGCAAATACGGCAAAACTAAATGCGCTACTGCAAAGGTGATTGCAGGTATTCTCACCGCCATTCTCACTACTGCGCTGGTTGCTGCCTTTAACCTGCTTCTTGCTCTTGTCTTTTACGGAACGGAAGGGTTGGATTGCAGTATTCTATTTGCCCCCAGCGACTATGTTGAGGCGTTTATCCCTTTTAATATCACTTGTGGCACGCTGCTCAAATATCAAATCCTGTTGGCGTTTACCTGTACCCTTAGTGTTACTGGAATTACCCTGTTCCTGTCTGCCATCAGTAAAAATCAGATTGTAGCTTTGGTTGCGGCGACGGCAATTTTTCTTTTCCCGATTTTGCTGCCGATCACAGAAGTAAATCCATTGTTCCGATTGGTCGGGCTTCTTCCCATCTATCATGTGCTGGCCGTTTCGCTCCTGTCGGTGGAACAAATGAGTAACGGTATGCTGTATGCGATATGGGCAATCCCGGCAGCATTGCTCTTTTTGGGAATTGGCGCAGGTATCTCTCGCCGCGTATTTGCAAAGCACCAAGTTTCATAAGGCTTTGACAACGAACCACTGACATCAGATTTGTGTGGAATCCATTTTCTCATTTGCACGCAGATTGGAGGGAAGGAGATGACATACATCTTTGATGAGCATGGAGAACGACACCGATTCGATGCTTTTTGCAAAACCGTTCTTCGCCATGAAGCCATAAACTATTTTCGAGAGTTGAATCGTCAGAGGAAACATATCGTTCAGTTCAGTTCCTTATCGCAGTCTGAATTGGGCAAACTCTATACAGTTGATGAATCCCCCAGCCACACAGGACAAAGGCACTGAATCAACTACGAAAAAGCTTGGAAGCCAAAGGAAGCCGTCAAGGGTCGAGATAAACGCTCCGCGCCCCTGACGGCTTTCCCTGTTTTTGCTATTATAGTATGTATATTTACGCATTTAGAGGACGGAAAGTCCCGATACCATAGGGCTTTTCTGGCGTAGTTGGGCTGCTGGAAGTAGCATACGACTCTTCCCTCTGTAAACACAGTTTGAAATGCGTAGAAAACCGGCATGCCCTTTCATTTCGAAAGAACACGCCGGTTCTTTTCGCAATCCTGTTTGTCAACCGTTAAGTCTAATTTGTTTCGGATACTTCCTTATCGGCGTCCGCCCAAATGCGGCGCGCCTTTTGTTTTGCTTTGCCGTTCTTACGCTTAGGGGAATTAAAGGCGCACCGGGCAAAAGCCGGCGCTGGTTAAGATGTCCGCTTCTTCGAATCCAGCTGTTTTGGCTAATTCTACTGCGGCGGAAAACCCATAGCCTAAAGAAGGAACGCTATGGCTATCACTACCGAAAACAATGCGTAACCCCATTTCTTGCATGGCTTTCAGCAGAAAGAAAGCAGGGTAGGGGGTGCTACGACAACGGCGATAGATGGCACCGGTGTTGACCTCAAACCGGCGGCAACCTTTTTCCACCAGAGCCTCTAAAGCCGCCAAAGCCGGCTGCTGATAGGCTGGGTCATTTTCGTCGAAGAGGCAGTTGTCTTCGTTAAATTTGGTGACCAGGTCAAAATGAGCCACTACATCGGGCTGCATATGATCAGCCAAATGGGCTACCTGGGCGTAATAATTGGCGGTGTAAGCCAGATAATCCCCTTGAAAATAAGTGTCTACGTCATGGATGGTTTGCTCTTTACTCAGGTCCACGGGCAGATGCTTTCCATCCAAAAAGGCATAATGACAAGCGCCTAATACGAAATCATAACCGGTGGTAGGTTCTGTAGAAAAACAATCCTGCTCAATGCCGCAAAGAATGTCCAACTTCCCCTGGTACTGTTCCTTTAGCCGTTGAATTTCCTGCTGATAAGCGGAAGTACCGGCTTTGCTCATGCAGTAGCTTTGATCAAAATCCAGGTAAACATGGCCGGAAAACCCCAGGGAACGGTAATGCAAAGCAATGGCCTGTTGTACCATTTCTTCCGCGGTTGCTTGACCATCGCAAAAAATAGTGTGGGTATGAATATTGCTGAGAATGTCCACGACATGGCTCCTTTCTGTTCTTTCCCTATCTTATCGCATTTTGTCTATCCTTGCAACGACCCGTTTCCTAGGATTGTGTTTTTGGGCCAAAACAGGTATAATGTAAGCACAGAGGAAAACCGGAAACAAGGAGGATATTGCATGGCTGTTGGATTAACAGAAAGTCTTTCTCGTTGGTGGATGAGCCGCTACAATATCGCGGAGCCTGAGCTCCTGACCGGTCATGGGGCAGTGGCCAGCTTAGCCCAAAGCATTGTGCGGGATAAACGCCGTCGGGTATTGGTTGCCGCTAGCCGGACGGTAATCCGTAAACAGATGCTCGCCGATTTTTTGCAGGTACTGGAAGACGCTGGCTTGGCGTATGAAGTGTTTACGGAAATCACTCCTGATCCCACAGTAGAAAATGTGGAAGCAGGCCTGGAGTTGTATCTGCGCACGGGTTGCGATTGTGTGGCAGCCGTTGGCGGCGGTTCGGTCATCGACTGTGCGAAACTCATTGCTTTGCGCGCCCGTAACCTCAGCGTGAGTGTATACGGGATGGAAATCCCCTTTATTCCGCTAAAACAAGGGGCTCCTTTATATGTGGCGCCGACTACAGCCGGTGCCGGTAGTGAAGTGACCCTTTTTGCCGTGGTGACCGATGAGAAAAAACAGAAGAAATGTCCGGTCATCAGCAATCATTTTTTACCCCTGGTGGTAGCGCTAGATCCTACCTTGGCAGTGACTGTACCTAAAGAAGTTACCATTTACGCAGGGGTGGACGCCTTATCCCATAGCTTAGAAGCTTATGTCAGCCGTACCGGCGACCGCTTCCCAGAGGACAGAGCCTATGCGGATCAGGCTTGCAAACAGATTATGACTACGTTGCCCCAGGTCTTAGCTAACCTGGAAGATGAATCGTTACGCCTCACCATGCAAAAAAGCGCTTATGAAGCAGGCCTTGCTTTCCGGCGTATCGGCACTGGCTATGTGCATTCCATTGCTCACCGTTTAGGGGAAAGCTTCCATTTACCCCATGGGGCCTGTATTGCCATGGCCCTACCTTGGGTGCTAGAAAAATCCTTACCGGTGATCGCCGGGGAATTGGCCGTCTTAAGCCAGGAAATGGGTTTGAGCAAAGAGGATGCTTCTCCAGAAGAAGGAAGCCGCGCTTTCCTGGCTGCATTACGCCAGTTTTTAGAACAGCTGGATTTACCCAAGCAGGTAAAAGTTGCCCCAGACCAGGAGTTGGATCTGGAAAAAATGGTACGCCGGATTCAAAAAGAGGCAGCGGTGCAGGGGTGTCCCATGAAGCTGACGGACGAAGATTTGCTGGCTTTCTTACAGCAGGTCATGAGAAAAGAATAACTTGTCGTCAGCGTAGGAGAAGAAAAAAGAGCGTAGAATTTTCTACGCTCTTTTTGTATGGGCAAAACCATTTACCGTCGGTTGCCATGGATATCAAAGGTTTTGTGCAGGGCTTTTTCCGTTGGGAAAATCGCACCGATCAGGGGGATCATTTGCACGCCCAGGACAATCAGTCCGACTATCCCCACGGTGTTTTCGTCCTTGCCCAGCACAAAAAGGAGGGGAATGATGGTGATGGGCAGTAAGATCAACCCCCATTTGAACCAGAGTTTACCGAAAAAATGATGGGCAAAGTCCCAGGTATCCTGGTTTTTCATGGACATCCCCGTACGGTAACCATAAAGGCTGTTGATTTTTTTCGGGGCGTGGTGAGAAAATAGCCAGCCAAAGCCAATCATGAGTAGCGGACACAAAAGATCCATACTGAGCATAAAACACCAATAGCCCATAAATATTTTCCTCCAGAAAAGGGTTTGCGCGGGGAATTCACCGCCTAATTGGCTGGGGATAACTGCCTTTAGCCGCGGCTTTTTTTCGCTTTGCCTGTTTCTTCAGCTGTGGTTTTGTCCACCAGCAGCAGTTTTTCCGCCAAAAGTTTGGATAGGCCGCCTAATACGGCAGATTGCACAATCAAATCCTTAGGATCTTTGACTGCAATGGGTTGAGGCTCCTCCTTGTGGGCAAGGATAGGGCTAGCCATCTGTTTTACTACATCAATGAAGTAGTCGGCGGTGATTTTGTGCCGCTGTACATAGGCGGTATAAATTTCTTTTACCTCATCCTCACTAATGCCTGTAGGGATAATTTTTTGCAGGATACCGATACTGAGGCTTTGCTTTAAGGTACAAATCATGATCAAATAGGCGATGTGCACCCGGTAATACCGCTTTTTTTGCGGTTCAGGCATGAATTTGTTTCGCACATAATTATTGATAGCTGCGGCAGTGATAAACTGCTCGTCTTTTAATTCCGGCGGCAAATAATCCAGGTAATCCCTAAGCAGCACCAATACTTGCTCCATATATAAACCGAAGTTAGGAATTTCATTCCATTGCGGCAATTTGTATTCTTCCAGGTATTTTTCCCAGCGCCGGAGTTTTTCGGCGATCAAAAGGGTGTCGTAAACCATGGTTACGTTCTCCATTCCTTGTCCATAAAGATATTACAGTATTTATTATACACCATAATTCAAGCAGATGACAAGGAAAAAATAAAATAATTTCAGTTGACATTGTTATTTAATCATGATAATATAATGTCATAAACAAGATGTCATGGAGGCAAAAATGGGTTATATCGTCGCCACAGATACATCTGCGAATTTGCCTACTCCTCTTTTGCGGGAGAAGGGGATTGTTGTCGTGCCCTTTAGTTATTATTTTCAGGGAGAGGAACGCATCTGCCTGGATACGGAAGCTTTTGACGGCCCTAATTATTATCAGGAAATCAAATCTGGCGCGCTGGTATCCACGTCCCAGATCCCGCCCCAGCGGTATGTGGAGTATTTTACCCCTGTTTTACAGCAGGAGCAGGATATTCTGTATTTGGGCATGTCTTCTGGTATTAGCGGCTCCTTTCATTCGGCGGAAATTGCCGCGGCTCAGCTGCAAGAGGAATTTCCTCAACGGAATATTCGCTTAGTGGATACCTTGGCCGCATCCTTAGGCGAAGGGTTGTTGGTTTTGGAAGCCCTTTCCCTACAGGAAAAGGGGCTTTCTCTGGATGAAACCGCAGACATCCTTTTGGAGAAAAGACAATCCCTTTATCAGGTGGTGGTGTTAGACGACCTGATGTATTTGAAGCGAGGCGGTAGAATTTCCAGCGGTAAGGCCCTGGTGGGCACCATTTTGGATATCAAACCCATATTAAAGGGGAATGCCCAAGGCGAATTAGTGGTCTGTGGGAAAGTGCGCGGCCGCAGAAAGGGATTGCACTATTTAGCGCAGAAATATACGGAATTAGTGGCTGATGCGGAAAATCAGGTGGTGGCGATTGCCTATACCGATTGCCCGGATGACGCAGCGTATTTGGCTGAGCTGATCCGCCAAAGCAAAGCGCCAAAGGAGGTTTTCCTGGCTTGCTATGAACCGGTAACCGGGGCTCATATTGGTCCTGGTGTGGTGGCCCTGTTTTTTATGGGGCAAGACAGGGTCAGAGCGCATTAGGCTGCAAAGAAAATACAAAAAGGGGTACTGTATATGAACAAATACCTGCTTTTCACAGACAGCGGCTGCGATATCGCTCCGGATTTGTTGGCTGAATGGGGAGTAAAGCTGATTCCTCTTTCCTTCCATCTGGCAGGAACACAGCCAGAGACCGAGAGTCC
>CAKRYM010000006.1 GCA_934427095.1 uncultured Bacillota bacterium
TGACATGTCCGCTATTTTAGGCAGCATGATGCCGAAAAAGACTAGAAAACGTAAGGTTACTATTGGGGAAGCCAAACGGATATTGACCCAGGAAGAAGCCGATAAACTCATCGATAATGAAGAAGTGAACAGTGAAGCCATTCATCGGGCAGAACAAAGCGGCATTGTTTTCCTGGATGAAATTGATAAAATCGCCGGCGGTGCAGGGGGGCAAGGCCCTGATGTTAGCCGTGGCGGCGTGCAGCGGGATATTTTGCCTATCGTGGAAGGGTGCACAGTGAATACCAAGTATGGCCCAGTAAAGACAGACCACATTCTGTTTATTGCTGCCGGCGCTTTCCATGTGACGAAGCCCAGCGATTTAATGCCGGAGCTGCAAGGCCGTTTCCCCATTCGGGTCAATTTGGATAATTTGACTCAGGCCGATTTGCGCCGCATTTTGATGGAACCGGAACATTCCCTTTTGCAGCAATATAAGTCCTTGTTGGCTGTAGACGGCGTGGATATTGAATTCACAGACGACGGTATCGACGCCTTGGCTGAAACTGCGGACCGGGTCAATGGCAATACGGACAATATTGGTGCCCGCCGTTTGCATACCATCCTAGAAAAGGTGCTGGAAGATTTGCTGTATAATGCACCGGAAGAGGCCCAAGGCCATGTGGTTGTCGATCGGGCCTATATCGAGGATAAGCTGGGCGATATTGCCAAAGATCAGGATTTGAGCCGTTTCATTCTCTAAGCAATTCCTGCAAAAAAACCTTGCATTCCCGTTTTATTTTTGTTAATATTATATTTGGTTCAAAATACGCACGCTGTGGATTCTTTTCTCGTTGCCGAAAGGTGAGAAGGGTTAGAAACAGCGGAGGGTATTAAACAAAAACCATAGGAGGATTTCGTAAATGTCAGTTATTTCCATGAAACAGCTTCTCGAAGCAGGTGTCCATTTTGGTCATCAGACCCGCCGTTGGAACCCCAAGATGGGTCAGTATATCTTTACTGAACGCAATGGCATCTATATCATTGACCTGCAGAAAACCGTTCACAAAGTGGATGAAGCTTATGAATTCGTCAAAAAAATTGCTGGCGAAGGCAAAAGCATCCTGTTTGTGGGCACCAAAAAGCAGGCACAGGACTCCATCAAAGAAGAAGCAGAACGCTGCGGTCAGTTCTATGTTAACGAACGTTGGCTGGGCGGTATGTTGACCAACTACAAGACCATTCAGAGCCGTATTGAATTCCTGCGCAATTTGGAACGTATGGAAGAGGACGGTACCTTTGATCTGCTTCCCAAGAAGGAAGTGGCTATGCTCCGCAGCAAGAAAGAGAAGCTGGAACGCTTCCTGGGCGGCATTAAAGATATGGGTAAACTCCCTGGCGCCCTGTTTGTTGTGGATCCGCGCAAGGAACACATCGCCGTGGCCGAAGCCCGCTTGCTCAATATCCCCATCGTTGCCATTGTAGATACTAACTGTGATCCCGATGAGATCGATTATGTCATTCCTGGGAATGATGACGCTATCCGTGCGGTTAAGCTTTTGGCTGCAAAAATGGCTGATGCCGTGATCGAAGCTCGTCAGGGCGCTGATGCTGGCGAAGCGGAAGAAGCCGAAGCCGCTAAAGTCGAAGAAGCTGAGGCAGAAGAAGCCTAATTCCATGAAGAATTTATCATAGGGGCGATCATCAGGTCGCCCCTATGCCTGACAATCCAATCATTTTAGGAGGAAACCAGAAATGGCTGAATTTACCGCGAAAGACGTAATGAACCTGCGCGAACGGACTGGCGCAGGGATGATGGACTGCAAAAAAGCCTTGACCGAAGCAGAAGGCGATGCGGAAAAGGCAATTGATATCTTGCGTGAAAAAGGTTTGGCCGCTGCTGCCAAAAAAGCTGGCCGTATTGCTGCCGAAGGTTTGGTTGGTATGGCTTTTGCTGCTGACGGCTCTGCTGCCGCCATGGTGGAAGTAAACTCCGAAACCGACTTCGTCGCCAAGAACCCCGAATTTGTCTCCTTTGTGGAAGGCGTTACCGCCGCTGCTTTGGCTGCGGATTATAGCGATATGGACGCTTTTAAAAACGCGCCTTACTGCGAAGGTGGTACGGTCGGAGAAAAGCTTACTGCCCTGATTGCCAAGATTGGGGAAAATATGACCATTCGCCGTTTTGTTCGTTTTGCTAAACCTGGTTGCGTTTATACTGGCTATAAACATGGCAATGGGAAAATTGGCGTTATCGTGGAAGTAGAAACTGCCGCCAGCTTGGCTGAAGTGAATGAAATGGGCCGTGACGTAGCCATGCAGGTTGCTTCTATGAACCCCATGTTCGTAGATGAAAGCCAGGTGGATGCGGACTGGCTGGAAAAAGAACGGCACATTCTGTTACAGCAGGCGCTGAACGAAAATGCTGAGCTGGAAAAACCCAAGCCCGAAAACATCGTAGAAAAGATGGTGGAAGGCCGCATTAAGAAAGAAATGAAAGAAACCTGCCTTATGCAGCAGGCTTTCGTTAAAGATAATGAATTGAGCATTGCTCAGTATGTAGACAAATGCGCGAAAGCCATTGGCAAGGCTGCCAAAGTGACTTCCTTCCTCCGCTACCAGGTAGGCGAAGGCATTGAAAAGAAACAGGAAGATTTAGCTGCTGAGATTGCGAAGATTAACCAGAAATAACCCTGCTGAGATAAAGGTGACTGCATTGGATCAGCAACAAAGACGTGTCTTATTAAAAGTAAGCGGCGAGAGTCTGTCCGGCAGCAAAGGGTTTGGTTATGATCCCGATACGCTGGAAGGCTTTGCCGCCCAGATTGCAGAAATACACGAAAGCGGCGTAGAGCTTGCTATCGTCGTAGGTGGCGGTAACCTTTGGCGTGGAATTAAGGGAACCAAAGGTGGCATGGAACGGGTCAATGCCGATTATATGGGTATGTTGGCCACGGTAATGAATGGCTTGGCTTTAAAAGATGCTTTGGTAAAGACAGGCTGTGCGACGGTAGTCCTTTCCGCTTTGGAAATGCCTCGAGTCGTGCCTTTGTATACCCAAGAACGGGCACTAACCGCTTTGACCGCAGGACAAATTGTGATCTTTGTGGGCGGGACGGGGAACCCCTATTTCTCTACGGATACAGGGGCAGCTCTTCGTGCGGCAGAGATCAAGGCTGATGTCATTCTGATGGCCAAAATCATTGACGGTATTTATGATTCTGACCCCAAGGTTAACCCCAATGCAGTAAAATACGACCATCTGTCTTTCTCTCAAGTACTGGAGAAGGAACTGAAGGTTATGGATTCCACCGCAGCGTCCATGTGTCGGGATAACAGGATTCCTCTTGTTGTGTTTGATGCATTGACGCCGGGAAATATGCTCCGGGCTGCCCGGGGTGAAGCGATCGGTACAACAGTCGGAGGTGACGAATCATGATCAAGGAAATGCTTCAAGACGCAGAAGACAGAATGGGTAAGGTCGTATCAATTTTGGTGAGTGAGTTTAATTCCATGCGCGCGGGCCGTGCTAATCCGGCCATCCTGGATAAAGTGATGGTGGATTTCTATGGCGTGCCTACGCCGGTAAATCAGACGGCGAATATCAGTTGCCCTGAACCGCGTCTGATCACCATTCAACCCTGGGATAAAAACATGGTGGGACCCATTGAAAAGGCAATCCTTAAATCTGATTTAGGGATTACCCCCAGCAACGATGGGGCAGTCATTCGCTTGGCAATCCCCCAGTTGACAGAAGAACGGCGCAAGGAAATGGTGAAGCAGTGCAGCAAAATGATGGAAAATTCCAAGGTTGCTGTGCGGAATATTCGCCGGGATTTAAACGACAAGATCAAAGCCGGGGAAAAGAGCAAGGACTTTTCGGAAGATGAGTCCAAAAAAGGCCAGGATGATGCACAGAAAATGACTGACCGCTTCATCAAAGAACTGGAAGATATTCTTGCTCAGAAGGAAAAGGAAATTATGGAGGTTTGATCCTTCATTTGAGATCATTGCTAGGAGGTATTTCGAACATGGCTTATGTAATTACTGACGCTTGCATTGCTTGTGGTACCTGCGCGGGTGAATGCCCGGCAAACGCCATTGAAGAAGGAAGCATCTACAAAATTACCGATGCTTGTATAGAATGTGGCACTTGCGCTAGTGTTTGCCCCGTTGGCGCCATTAAGGAAGAATAAGCGGTAATTCTCTTTCAAAAGAAATGTGAAGAGAAGTGACAGCTACGCGTGATGATCCAAGTATGGATGACGCGTAGCTGTTTTTTTATGAGAAAAACAGTGCTTTCCTTTCGTCAATGGAAAGAGAAAAACGGATTTTTGTTTATGTACGGGATGCAAAATGAAATAGCTGACCGTGATGGAAAAACGGTGTAAAATTGGCGTGAATTTTTCTTTGTTTTTCTTCCTATCATTTGACTATATACAGGGTTTGTGCAATAATAATATTGTGTAAACTAAGGCTAAGATGGACTCTATTAAGTATTCCTGGAGGATGGATGAAAGACACCGATTACCGTGATTTGTTGGCGCAGCTGGATTTTTCGCGGCTTCCAAAGCATATTGGCATCATTATGGATGGGAATGGGCGTTGGGCAGCCCGGCGGTATTTACCACGCAGTGCTGGACATAAAGCTGGAGCAGAAGCCATGCGCCGTAGCGTGGAATTGTGTCGAGAGCTGAATATCCCTATCCTTACGGTATACGCTTTTTCTACGGAAAATTGGTGCCGGCCAGCAGACGAAGTAGGTTTTCTGATGGATCTGCTCATTCAATATTTGCATAGCGAAGTAAAACTCATGAATGAACAGGGAATTCGCTTAGGGCTGCTAGGAGATCGTTCGGGATTGCCTCCGGCAGTAAACAAAGCCTTTGATCAGGCTTTGGCGGCTACAGCACAGAATCAGAAAATGCTCCTTAACCTGGCGGTGAATTATGGCGGTCGGGATGAGTTAACCCGAGCCATTAGAACTTTGGCTACTGAAGTGAAGCAAGGAAAGCTGGAACCGGAAGCCATTACGGAAGCTTTGATCGCGGAAAAGCTGGATACCGCTGGGGAAGCAGACCCGGATTTGATCATTCGTCCTTCGGGGGAATTACGAACCAGTAATTTTTTGATTTACCAAGCGGCATATAGCGAGCTTTGGTTTTGTGATCGTTACTGGCCTGATTTTAGTAAACGTGACCTACTCACTGCAATTCTGGATTATCAGCGTCGTGACCGGCGCTTTGGTAAAGCAAAATCCTGAGAAAAAGGAGGATCTTTCATGAGACAAAGAGTCATTACCGCGGCTATTTGTATCCCGATCGGTTTATTATTGGCCATCTTGGGTGGCTGGTGGTTAGGGATTTTGCTCTTGCTTTTGGCCGCACTGGGAATAAGAGAGTACCTAGCCTTGGTACAAAAAATTTCCCCGAAAGAAATTTTACCTTGGGTTTTGGTTGGGGTAGCCTATTTGTTACTGGGTTTCCTTTCTATGCTAGGGTTAAGGTTAGCTTATCCTAATTTTACGTTATTGCTATGGCTGCTGCTCACGATCTGGATTACAGATAGCGGCGCTTATTTCATCGGCCGCCGCTTTGGTCGACGGGCTTTAGCACCCCGCATTAGCCCGAATAAAACTTGGGAAGGAGCAGTGGGCGGCGGTTTCTGCGGCATGCTCATTGCAGGGACATACCTTAGCTTGCTTTTGCAGCTGAATTTTTTCCTTGCGCTTTTGCTGACCCTGATTATTTCTACTCTTGGTCAACTAGGTGATTTGTTAGAAAGCAAAATTAAACGATTGGCTGGGGTTAAGGACAGCGGCAATGTCTTTCCTGGCCATGGTGGTGTGTTAGATCGGTTTGACAGTTTGTTGCTTTCTGCTCCCTTTGCTTATGTGTTATTACTTTTGGTTGGGTAAGAAAAAATAAATCATACGAAATAAGGAGATCTGATGAAAACAGATAAAGAATCTTTGTTCCGTTATTTTCTTATAGTCATCACGTTTTTGCTGGGGATTGTGGCTTTCCTACTGTTCTTCCGGGAATTTTTGCCGGAAGCTTGGACGGTTATTCGCTATGTATTTATGCTTTTAGGGCCTTTCTTGGTCGCTTGGTTGATTTGTGTGGTGAGCCGTCCTTTACAAAATTTTCTTAGAAACCGATTGCATTTTTCTAATAACCTTACCGCCCTGGTTGTGGTCTTGATTGCTTTGCTCATTACCACAGGGTTAATTATGGTAATGATTGGGTTATTGGCGGCAGCCCTTGGAGCTGTTGGCCCTTATGTTTCTGATCTGGCTACTCATTTGGGGAATGCCGGGGATGAAATCAATGATTTCTTCTTTATGGTGGATTTGAACACGCTGCCCTTTGATAAATTGTTCCAACAATGGGAAGATATGATTACCACCATTTCTGGTCAGAGCTTGGGCAAACTATTAGGGTTGGCTCAGGGGATGCCAGGAGCTTTGATTTGGTTAATCATTACCTTTGTGGCAACGTATTATTGGTGTGCCAATGAAATTCGCGTACGCAATGGCTTGAGCCTACTTTTCCCCAAACGCTTTCGCCATTCTATCCGTGACTCTTATGACCAAATCTCCGATGTCATGGGGGCTTATATCCGTGCCCAAGTGGAGTTGATGGCCATTGACGCGGTGATTTGCTTAATTGGTTTTCTGATTATGGGGATTAAGATGCCCATTGCCTGTGCGGTAATTGCCGGTATTTGTGGTGTGGTACCGTTGATCGGCCCGGTCATTATTGTTGGGCCGCTTGCCATTTGGGGTTTGCTGATGCAGGATATTTCTATGGTTGTTGGCATGCTCGTAGTGATGTTGGCTTTTATTGTGGTACGAAATGTTTTGCAGCCGAAAATTGTGGGGGATAAGGTTGGGTTACATCCCTTATTGGCCTTGGCTTCCATCTTTATTGGCATGAAGGTATTTGGCGCAGTGGGGCTGATTTTAGGTCCTGTGGTCGCCTCTTTGGTGGTGGCCATTGTCAAAAATGCTAGACAGAAAAGAATACAAAGTGATTCCCCTGTTTTAGAGGCTGATTTGTCTGGGGAAAAAAATAAGTAGAAGCGGATATAAACGATGAAACGATTGGCAATACTGGGGGCCAGTGGCTCAATTGGCAAACAAACCTTGGATGTCTGCCGCTGGCACCCGACGGCAATACAAGTTTCTTCCTTAGCTGTGGGGCGAAATTGGGCGTTTCTGGCGGAAGCTGCCCGAGAATTTCGCCCTCGTCTTGTGGCGATAAGAGAAGAAAGTGTTTATCCTCAATTAAAGGCAGCTTTGGCAGATCTACCGGTGCAGGTTGAGGCTGGAGAAGATGGCGTATGTGAAGCTGCCGCTATAGCTGAAGCGGACATGACTTTAGCTGCAATTTCCGGTATGGCTGGATTAAAACCACTTTTTTCTGCCATTCAAGCGGGCAAGGATATCGCTCTGGCCAATAAGGAAGCCTTGGTGGCTGGTGGGGAATTGGTTATGAACCGTATCCAAGCCAAAGGGCTGAAGCTGGCGCCAGTGGATAGTGAGCATTCCGCTATTTGGCAATGCTTGGCCGGAGAAAAGCAGGAGGAAGTGGCTCGGCTGATTCTGACAGCCAGCGGCGGCGCTTTCCGGGATTTGTCTTTGTTGGAATTGGAGCATGTTACCGCTGCGGAAGCCCTTAAGCATCCCAATTGGCGGATGGGCGCCAAGATTACGGTGGATTGTGCAACCATGGTCAATAAAGGGTTAGAGGTGATTGAAGCCCATTGGCTTTTTGATGTGCCGTATGACCGGATTGATGTAGTCGTGCATCCTGAAAGTATGATTCATTCTGCTGTGGCCTTTCAGGATGGTAGCATTAAAGCCCAGTTAGCTCAGGCAGATATGCGCCTACCTATACAATACGCCCTTTTGGATCGGGAACGACCTGCTGCTCCTTTGTCTTTACCGGATCTCCCGGCCATTGGCGCTCTGCATTTTCGGGAGCCCGATTTGCAGCGTTTTCCCGGCTTAGCTGCCATGCGGCGGGCGGGGGAGAGAGGCGGTACAGCCCCTGCGTATCTTAACGGGGCAAATGAAGTGCTAGTCCAGGGATTCTTGGCTGGAAAAGTGCCCTTTCTGTCTATCGGGCGCCTTCTGGGAAAGTTGCTAGATGCATATGTTGAAGAAAGAACATTAACGGAGCAAGGAATTTTCCGGGCTGATGCTTTAGGTCGGGAGGATGCCTTAGCTTTTATGGAGGGATAACTTGAGCACGATCATTACCATCATTGCTGCGGTAGCGGTGTTTTGCTTGTTAATCCTCAGTCATGAACTGGGGCATTTTTTAGCGGCGCGTGCCTGTGGTGTGTATGTGGAAGATTTTAGCTTAGGGATGGGACCTAAGCTTTTTGGCTGGAAGGGAAAGCAGACCAATTATTCCTTGCGTCTGCTGCCTATCGGCGGTTGGTGTAGGATGCTGGGGGAAGAGGATGATAGCAATGATAAGCGGGCGTTTTGTAATAAGACGGTTTGGCAACGCATCCTCATTGTTTTCGCCGGTCCCTTGGCAAATTTTCTCTTTGCCATTATCATCTTTATCGTGATTTTCATGATGATCGGCACCTATTCCGAAACTAGCGAATTAGGAGAAATTCAGCCTGATTCGCCAGCAGCCGCTGCCGGGTTGGAAAGCGGCGATGTGATCCTGTCTATCAATGGCGAGGAGATTAGCCAGTGGACAGAGATTGGTGCCGCGGTAAATGCATATGGGGGAGAAGCGCTGACTCTCTTGGTGGATAGGGATGGTGAGCAGCTTACGTTGACCTTATCGCCAGCTTTTAATGCTGAGGATCAAAGCTGGAAAATTGGGGTTACCCCAGCGAAAGAAAGACAAAACATCTTTACCGCGATTGGCTTAGGCGTACAGCAGTCTATCTTTTTTACGAAGGAATTAATCCTTGGTGTGGCGGGGATGATTGCCGGCACAGTGGATGTGGATGTGGCGGGTCCAGTGGGAATTGTGAATACCATTGGCGATGCGGCTGGTTACGGTTTGCAGACACTTTTGTTACTAATGGGCTATCTCTGCATTAACCTGGCCATTGTCAATTTGCTGCCCTTGCCTGCTTTGGACGGTAGCCGTATTGTCTTTTTGCTGATTGAATGGATAAGAGGCAAAGCCATTGCCCCGGAAAAAGAAAACCGTATTCATTTTATTGGTCTGGTTTTACTCATGGGCTTGATGGTGCTGATCACTTATCGGGATATCGTGAACCTAGTGGTTGCGGGATAAAGTAATGAATAAATCATTTTCCAGAAGAATCACCCGGCAGATAGAAATCGGCGGCGTAAAAATCGGCGGCGGTGCGCCGATAGTGATTCAATCCATGAATAATACCGATACGCGAGATGCCCAATCCACCTTAGCGCAGTTGCGGGCGCTAAAAGAAGCTGGTTGTGAGATTGGCCGGTTAGCTGTGCCGGGTCAAGAGGCAGCCGCGGCTTTGCCAGAAATTTGTCAGGCCACGCCTTTACCCATTGTGGCGGATATTCATTTTGATTACCGCTTGGCCTTGGCTGCCATTGCCGCTGGCGTGCATGGGTTGCGCATTAATCCCGGCAATATTGGTGGCCAAGACCGGGTGGCGCAGGTGGCCAGAGCCGCGAAAGCAGCAGGGGTTCCCATTCGCATCGGCGTAAACGGCGGGTCCTTGGATAAAAAGCTTTTGGCCAAATATGGCGGCATAACGGCAGAGGCCTTATGTGAATCCGCCTTAGGGAAAATTGCTCTGTTAGAGCAAGAAGGCTTTACGGAAATGAAAATTTCCCTGAAATGTACGGATTTGCCGGTGATGATTGACGCCTATCGCCAGATGGCGGAATTGACGGATTTGCCTTTGCATATCGGCGTAACAGAAGCCGGCACATTGTGGCGGGGTAGCCTGAAAAATGCCATTGGTATCGGTTGCTTATTGGCAGAAGGTATTGGCGATACCTTACGGGTTTCTCTGACTGCGGACCCGGTGGAGGAAGTCAAAGTAGCCAAGGAAATCCTTTCTATGCTGGGCCTTCGGCCTGCTGGCTGGACTTTTGTTTCTTGCCCTACCTGCGGTAGAACGGAGATTGATTTAGCTGCCATGGCGGAACGGGTAGAGAGGGAACTTTCCCCCTTGCCCACCAAACGGCCCCTAAAAGTGGCTGTTATGGGCTGCGTAGTGAACGGTCCAGGGGAAGCTTCTGATGCGGACCTGGGTTTGGCTGGGGGAAAAGGCTGCGGGATGATTTTTTGCCGGGGCAAACAAATCGGTACTTATCCAGAAGAAGAGCTATTGCCTGTCTTTTTGCGTTTAGCTAAAGAGATGGCAGAAAAAGATTGAAATATGCGGGGAAAAACGCTAATATAGTTAAGGAAACGGATCAAAGGGTCTTATGAAGCGCCTGATCTTTAGGAGGACAAGCATTATGCGAATGACAAAACTTTATAACACCACGCTCAGAGAAGTCCCCGCGGAAGCTGAAATCGCCAGCCATCAGCTAATGCTGCGCGCCGGGCTGATTCATAAGGTCGCCATGGGGCTGTATACGTATATGCCTTTGGGGTGGCGCACCATAAAAAAGATTGAAGCCATCATTTGCGAGGAAATGGACGCCCATGGCGGTCAGGAAATGCTGATGCCTGTGGTAAGCCCTGCGGAACCTTGGTTAGAAAGCGGTCGTTGGTATGTGTACGGCAAGGAATTAATGCGCATGAAAGACCGCTATGATCGGGATTTCCTCTTGGCTCCTACTCATGAGGAAATTATTACCACTACAGTGCGGCAGGATATTCGCTCCTATAAGCAGTTGCCCATTTTGCCTTATCAGATTCAGACCAAATTCCGGGATGAGCGCCGCCCGCGCTTTGGCGTTATGCGCAGCCGGGAATTCATTATGAAGGACGCTTATTCCTTTGATTTGAACGAAGAAGGCTTGCAGCATACGTATCAGGTGATGAAAGATACGTATACCAATATTTTCACCCGTTGCGGCTTAAATTTCCGCCCTGTGGCTGCGGATAGCGGCGCCATTGGCGGTGAAGGTAGCCATGAATTCATGGCCTTGTCCGAAGTAGGGGAAAGCCAAATCCTTTATTGCCATCATTGTAATTATGCGGCTACAGATGAATTTGCTTCCGTGGATCCCGTACCCACTGGCATTGGGGAAGAATTGCAGCCCATCAGCCGAGTGCATACGCCCAATTGCAAAACCATGGAACAGCTGCATGCCTTTTTAGGCATTACCAATGACCGGGCGGTGAAATGCCTTTGCTATGTGATCGATGAAAAGGAATTTGTCATTGTCTTGATTCGTGGCGACCGTCAGGTAAACGAGGTGAAACTGACCAATGCCTTAGGTTGCCTAGAGCTTCGTTTTGCTACTGATGAGGAAGTTCGCGCCCATGGCATGGAGCCTGGTTACTGCGGTCCTGTCGGCATTGGCGAAGACATTCGTATTATTGCTGACCGGGAAGTGCCGTTGATGGTGAATCATGAATGTGGCGCTGGGGAAAAGGACTATCATCTGCTGAACGCCAACTATTCCCGGGGAGATTACCGTATCGACCAAGTAGCGGACTTGGCTTTGGTGGAAAAGGGCGCTATTTGCCCCTTCTGTGGCCAGCCTTTGGACACGGCCCGGGGAATTGAAGTGGGGCAGATTTTTAAGCTGCATAATAAATACAGCCATGCTTTAAACTGCAAATATGTGGATGAGAATGGCGAAGAGCAGGAAATGGTTATGGGTTGCTATGGGATCGGCGTGGGCCGGACCATGGCGGCTGCCATTGAGCAACATCATGACGAGCACGGCATCATTTGGCCGATCAGCATTGCCCCATATGAAGTGCTGGTGGTGCCGGTAAATGATAAAGACGAATGGCTGATGGATAAGGCTGAGGCCATTTATCAGGAATTATTGGCAAAGAAAGTAGAAACCGTCATTGACGACCGGAAAGAACGGCCTGGGGTAAAATTCAACGACGGTGATTTGCTGGGCTTCCCCATCCGGGTCACCATGGGCAAAAAGTGCCGGGAAACAGGCAATGCGGAAATCAAAATCCGCGCCACAGGAGAGGTTTTGGAAGTGCCGGTGGATCAGGTAGTAGAAAAAGTCGTGGAGTTGAAAGAGGCTATGTTTAAAGCCTTGGCAGCTCCGCATCCTTGGGAGGAAATATGAGTATTATTTCATTTGATGGTAAAACGCCGGTAATCGGTAAAAATTGTTTTGTGGCAGATAGCGCACAGTTGATTGGTGATGTTACCTTAAAGGACGGCGCTTCTGTTTGGTATGGCGCGGTGTTGCGTGGCGACGTTTCCCCGATTGTGATCGGAGAAAATAGCAATGTACAGGATAATGCCGTTCTGCATGGAGAATCTGGTGATCCTTGCTTTCCCGTGATTTTGGGCGATCGCGTGACGGTTGGCCATAGCGCGGTGGTTCATGCTTGCGTGGTGGAGGATAATTGCCTCATCGGTATGGGGTCTGTCGTATTGGACAAGGCCCATATTGGTCATGGCTCTATTGTAGCAGCTGGGGCAGTGGTTTCCCCCGGTAAGGAAATTCCTCCGCTTTCTCAGGTTATGGGCATTCCTGGCACGGTAGCGAAAACTTTAGCCCCAGAAACAGAGCAGGATCGTATCAATCATGCTGATCGCTATCATGAATTAGCTCTTTTCTATCTTAAAAAATAACGTTTTGGACGTGCAGTCTTTTTCGGATTGCGCGTCTTTTGAAAAAGCCTTGCAATCAAGCAGGGCGTATAATATAATAAAAATCCAGAACAACGTAGAAATCGGTGTTTATTTTGACGGAGGAAAGACCCATGGCAAAAGACGGCAATGATAAACGGCTCGCTTTGGAAGCAGCCCTTTCACAAATTGAGAAACAGTTCGGCAAAGGCTCCATTATGCGCCTGGGTAGTTCTGGGATTACGGCGGTAGAAGTGATTCCTACTGGTTCCTTGGCGTTGGATATTGCTCTTGGTGTTGGGGGAATGCCCCGCGGCCGTGTGGTGGAGATCTATGGCCCGGAATCCTCTGGTAAAACTACTGTGGCCTTACATATCGCCGCTCAGGCGCAGAAGCTTGGGGGTACTGCGGCGTTTATTGATGCAGAGCACGCGCTGGACCCGGTTTATGCGGGGAATTTGGGAGTGAATATTGATGATTTGCTGATTTCTCAGCCTGATACGGGGGAACAAGCTTTGGAAATTGCAGAAGCCTTGGTCCGTAGCGGCGCGGTGGATGTAATCGTAGTGGACAGTGTGGCTGCTTTGGTACCCCGACAGGAATTGGAAGGGGATATGGGCGATGCCCATGTTGGTTTGCAGGCCAGATTAATGTCCCAGGCTTTGCGCAAGCTCACTGGCGCAGTAAGTAAATCCAATTGCTGCTTGATCTTTATTAACCAGATTCGTGAAAAGGTGGGGGTCATGTTTGGTAATCCGGAAACGACTTCCGGCGGACGAGCATTAAAATTTTATTCCTCTGTGCGGATAGATGTACGTCGGGTGGATTCTATCAAACAGGGCTCGGAAATCATCGGTAACCGGACCCGGGTGAAAATTGTCAAAAATAAGGTCGCGCCTCCTTTCAAACAGGCGGAATTTGACATTATGTACGGTAAAGGCATTTCTGCCTCCGGGAATATCCTGGATTTGGCCGTAGAAAAGGACATCATTAATAAATCCGGTTCTTGGTTTAGCTATCAGGGCGAACGGATTGGCCAGGGCAGGGAAAATGCCAAGGAGTATTTAGAAAACAATCCCGAAATTATGCAGGAAGTGGAAGCTGCCGTACGTAGCGCTATGTTAGGGACTGGCGAAGCTCCCCTTTATCCTGAGGAAAGCGATCATGAGTTGGAATAAGCGCCGCAAACAAGATTTGCAGGCAGAGGAAACCGTGTACCCGGCGGCTTTGGAATTCTTAGCCCGCCGGGAATACGCGGAAAGTGAGCTGCGTAGCCGATTACAGCAGCGGGGTGCGGAAGAGAAAGCCATTGACCAGGCTTTAGCTCGCCTCACGCAGCAGGGGTATTTGGATGCGCAGCGTTTTGCTTTGTCTAGGGTACGGGAACGGCGAGAATTCAATCATCGGGGCCGCGCTTATATACAGCGGGAGCTAAGAGAGCTAGAGATTAGCGAAGACATCATACAAATCGCTTTGGATGAGGAATACCCGCCAGAGGTGGAAAGCGCTTTGCTGGAGCAACTAATTCGACGGGAAGTACGTCGTTGGCCGAAAGATGCGCCGCCGGAAAAATTACGTAAGCTGACTGCTTCTTTGCAAAGACGCTGCATGGGGCAAGGATTCCCCGCAGGAGAAATTTATCGCTTGCTGCGGCAGGTAAAAGAAGACGGTTGGGAAGCGGAAGAAGAAATCTGAACAGATTTTGTAAAAAATGTAGTTTCTGTGAATTTGTCACCTTTGCGCTCTTGACAGATGCCTTGCTGTTATATTAAAATATTTAGGCAAAGCTTGATTTTTTGCGTATAGATGACGCTTCATGTTATATATATTTCATTTTATCTGAGGGCTTTCCGATTATCGCTTCCATTGATTAAAGATAAAAAGATAGTTATCGATATAATCTTAATATATATACTGATCCTCCAGAGATGGGGGAGTTCATCTATGAGTAATCAAATCGAGTCTTGGACTCGATTTTTTCTTTTTTTATGTGTTGAAGTTTATCATTTTAGGTATTTGGAGGTGACATATGATTCATCCGCTTTTATGGGTAATTTTTATCGTAGCCGCCTTGGTGATCGGCTGTGTTGTGGGCTATTTTGTTCGCAAACATCTTGCGGAAGCAAAGATCAAATCTGCTGAGGAAGCTGCGGCAAAAATATTGATTGACGCCAGAAAAGACAGCGAAACCCGAAAAAAGGAAGCGCTGTTGGAAGCAAAAGAAGAAATTCACCGGCTGCGGGCAGAAGCAGACCGGGAAAACAAAGAACGCCATAATGAGTTAAACCGTCAAGAAAAACGTATCCAGAAAAAGGAAGAAGATATCGACCGTAAGCTGGAAGGCATTGAGAAAAAGGAAGAAAATCTGCAAAAGAAAGAAGCAGAAGCCAATGTCGTTCGCGCGAAATTGGAAGAATTGCAACAGAAAAAATTGCAGGAATTGGAAGAGATTTCTGGGATTACCATCAGCGATGCTAAGCAAATCCTTTTAACCAGCATTGAATCTGAGGTAAAGCATGAAGCCGCCATTATGATCCGGGATATTGAAAACTCCGCTAAGGAAGAGGGGGAGAAACGCGCCCGGGAAATTGTGGCTTCCGCTATTCAGCGAGTGGCTGCGGATCACGTGGCAGAAACAACGGTTTCCGTGGTTTCTTTGCCTAACGAAGAAATGAAAGGCCGCATTATTGGTCGTGAAGGCCGTAACATTCGCACCTTGGAAACTATGACTGGCGTTGATTTGATTATTGACGATACGCCGGAAGCAGTGATTCTTTCTAGCTTTGACCCAGTACGCCGAGAAATTGCACGGGTGGCTTTGGAAAAATTGATTCAAGACGGCCGGATTCAGCCTGGACGTATTGAGGAAATGGTGGAGAAATCCCGCAAGGAAGTAGAACAGCGGATTTGGGAAGCTGGTGAACAGGCTACCTTTGATACCAATGTTCACGGCTTGCATACAGAATTGATCAAGTTGCTGGGCCGGTTGAAATTCCGTACCAGTTATGGCCAAAATGTCTTAAATCATTCCATTGAAGTCGCACATTTGGCTGGCGTGATGGCTGCAGAGCTGGGTGCGGATATTGCTTTGGCCAAACGTGCTGGCTTGCTGCATGATATTGGTAAGGCCATTGACCATGAGGTGGAAGGGTCCCACACGACCATCGGCGCGGATATTGCCCGGAAATATAAGGAAGGCAATGAAGTGGTTCATGCCATTCTTGCTCACCATGGGGATGTGGAAGTCGCTTCTTTGGAAGATGCTTTGGTGCAGGCTGCGGATACCATTTCTGCTGCCCGGCCTGGTGCGCGCCGCGAAACCTTGGAATACTATATTAAACGGCTGGAAAAATTGGAAGAAATTGCCGAAAGCTTTGAAGGCGTGGAAAAATGCTATGCTATTCAGGCTGGCCGCGAAATTCGCGTTATCGTGCAACCAGAAAAGATCGATGATTTGATGGCTGTACGTACTGCCCGGGAAATCTCCAAGAAAGTGGAAGCTGAGTTGGAATACCCTGGTCAGATCAAGGTCGTGGTCATCCGCGAAACCCGTGCGGTGGATTATGCCAAATAAGAAGAGAGAGAACGGAGCTCCGGGCTCCGTTTTTTGTTTCTATTTTTTCTTGTTCATGGTATAATGATTTCAGAGTGATTTTTTCCCCAGCGAAATGGTTTTCTGCTGTTTGGGGAATGGAGGAATGGAATGCGATTATTATTCATCGGTGACATTATGGGTAATGCGGGGCAGGAAATGGTGCTGAATTGGCTACCAGATTTGTTACGGGAAGAGCAGATTGATTTTACCATAGCCAATGGAGAAAATGCCACTGGCGGGTTTGGGTTAAGCAAAAAGCATTTTCAGCGTTTGATTGATTGCGGTGTGGATGCCATCACCATGGGTAATCATACTTGGGATAATAAAGATATTTACCGCTATATTGATCATGAACCCCGTATTGTGCGGCCAGCCAATTATCATGCTTCTTTGCCAGGCCGGGGTTGGCGTACATATTCTGTAGGAGAAGAAAAATTAGTGCTGATTAACTTGATTGGCCGGGTGTTTATGAAACCTTGCGATTGTCCTTTTGCCACGGTGGATCATATTCTGTCACAGGTGGAGAATGAAATCGTTGTGGTGGATTTTCACGGGGAAGCGACCAGCGAGAAAGTAGCCATGGGTTGGCATTTGGATGGCAAGGTAGCAGCCGTGGTGGGTACCCATACCCATGTGCAAACCAATGACGCCAGAATTTTGCCGCGTGGAACTGGTTATTTGACGGATGTAGGGATGACCGGTCCCAGGGATTCTGTGCTGGGGGTAGAAAAAGAAATTATTCTGGAACGGTTTATTACCGGCTTTAGCCCTCGATTTGAAACAGCTCGCGGGGATCGGCAGTTTAATGCGGTGCTATTCGATATCGGCGAAGATCATCGCTGCCAAGAGGTAAAATTGTTGAATTTCTGGGAGCCTGCTTTATCATAAGGAGAAATCATGCGCATTGATTGTCATAATGATACACAGCTTTTTTTAGCGGAGCAGCCAAGTCTGGCGGTTCTGCCTCAGGCCCATTTGGATTATGAGCGTCTCAGGGAATATTTGGATGTAGCCTTTTTTGGCCTTTGGGTGGAGCAAAAGACTTATGCTGGTCAGGTGACAGCGGAATTTCGTAAAGCATTGACTAGATTACGGCAAGATATTTTGTCCCAAGGGGACATTACTTTGCTTTGTCACCGTAAACAGCTGGCTCATCCTACTGGGCCCATGATCCTTCTGGGCATGGAAGGAGCGGAGCCTTTAGAGGACGACTGTGCTTTATTGGACGAATATTTCGCGCAGGGACTGCGTTTGATCGGTCCGGCCTGGAATTATAATACGCGTTATGCTGGGGGCGCTTTTGAACAAGGAGAGATTACCAGCCAGGGCGAAGTATTGATTCGCCGTTGTAATGCCATGGGTATTTTGTTGGATGGCGCTCATTTGAATGATGGAAGCTTTCAGGATTTATTATTGCTCAGTGAAAAGCCGGTGATTGATTCGCATACGGTATGCCGCCATTTGTGTGGAGATTATCCCCGCTCTATCAGTGATCGTCAGTTGGAGGATTTGGCGGAAAAAGGCGGCGTAGCTTGTATGACCATGGTACCAGATTTCTTGGGTGGCAAGGGGGATTTGGCGGAGTTTTGCCGTCATGTGGATTATGCCGTGACATTAATCGGCGCAGAGCATGTGGGGATTGGCGCGGATTATGATGGAACAACGATGGCTGAGGATTTGGCTGGCGTACAGCATTTACCAGCGGTTTATGCGGGCTTACGGCAACGGGGGCTTACGGATGAGCAGATTGCCGCTGTAGCTGGAGATAGCGTGGCTAGATTATTGCAGGAAGTTCTGCCAGAAGAATGAGGTAGCTTATGTCTGGATTTGATACACATATTCATAGTACCGCTTCTGATGGCACCTATTCGCCTAGTCAGGTGGTAGAAATGGCGGCGGAAAGAGGTCTGCTGGGCCTGGCGCTTACAGATCATGACACGGTAAATGGCCTGGCAGAAGCCAAAGAAAAAGCCAAAGCCTTGGACTTTCCCTTTATTCCGGGGATAGAGCTTTCCGCCGAAATTATGGATCGGGATGTACACATTTTAGGCTATTGGTTTGATCCGGAGAAGATGCTTGCCACTGGCCGTTTGCAGCGGCTCATGGAGGCTAGGCGTCAGCGAGCAGCGGAAATTGTCCATCGTCTGCATTTGTTTGGCATGGATATCGATTTGGCGAAAATTGAGGAAGCGGTGGGGGATAATACGTTAGGCCGACCGCATATTGCTATGGTTATGGTTGAAGCGGGTTATGTGGACAGCCTGCGCACCGCTTTTAACAAATGGTTAGGCAGAGGAATGCCTGCTTATGTCCCCAGGGAAAAGCTAATGCCTGTAGAAGCCATTCAACTGGTTTTAGCCGCAGGGGGTGTGCCGGCCATTGCACATCCTGGTATCGGCGTACCGGATCATTTGATCCCTTGGTTGGTGAAAGAAGGAATCGGCGGCATAGAGGTTTATCATCCTGAGCATAACCGGGCGGCTGAGCAAAAATATCTTCGGATTGCCAGACGGTATCATCTGGCTGCCCTGGGTGGTTCGGACTTTCACACGACTGGGGTGCGAGCCATTGGTTGCCGGGTGTCCACTGTGAATCAATTAGGGATATTGGCGAAATATAAACCGGTTTGATCTTGACTTTTCTGCATATGCTAAAAGAAGAATGGGGGGTGCGATATGCAGGAAGAAGAAAGAGAAATCCGCGCGTATGAAGCAAGAGTGCGTTTGTTGGAAGACCGGATTGCCGAGCTAAGGTTGAGCCGCCGTGTGCTCATGGATTTGTTGGAGCGCGCTAGACAGGAACAGATGGCAATGGAAAAAGAAAACCTGCGGTTGCGGAAGCAAAACGCTGTCTTTTCCCGCCGGCTTTGGCAGCAAAATACCCGCTTAGTAAAAGAAAATCAGGAAAATCTCAACGCTTAAATTGCGGACGATTAATCAAACACAAGAAAAAAGGTCCTGCTACCTAAAGGATGGCAGGACCTTTTTTCTTTTCCTTTTTCTCCCTACTCTTTTGCCGATTGGCAGATTATGAATTGCGATAGGAAGGGCGTTGTGCTATAATAACAAAAACGGAATGCATTATTTCCGTTGCATTCCGGCAAAAATCCATATCAAAAAAGCCGGAATCATCTGGAGGAAAAAATGGCGAAAACGGAACGAAAACATAGAGGCTCTTCTTGCTTATTGACGCTGATCTTATTGGCGTTGCTTGCTTTAGCGGTTTGGTTGCTCTGGCCCAGCTCCCCGGTACCTGATCGTAGTGGGGAAACCTTGCTTTGCACAGATGATAGCTTTAATATGCTTTTGGTGGGTAGTGATCAGAATGACGAATTTGGCGTAAATGGCCGAGCAGATTCCATTATGTTGGTACATGTGGATTTAGCCGATGATGAGTTGTTTTTCCTTTCTATCCCACGAGATACTTTAGTGGACATCCCTGGTTACGGACAAGATAAAATCAACCATTCCTTTGCTTATGGAGGCATTGATTTGTTGCGCCAAAGTGTAGAAGGATTGTTGGGCGTGCCGGTGGATTATTATGCCGCTACGGACTTTAATGGCTTTGCCAAAATTGTGGACGCTTTGGGCGGCGTGGAAATTGACGTGGACAAGCGGATGTATTATCAGACCTATGATGGATTAATTGATATTGAAGCAGGGCCGCAGATCTTAAATGGTGAACAGGCTTTGCAATATGTACGCTTCCGCCAGGATGAGCTGGGGGATATCACCCGTGTTTCCCGCCAGCAGACCTTTTTAAAAGCCTTAGTGGAAAAATGCGCTAGCCCCAGTATGATTCCTAAGTTGCCCCAGGTGATTTCCGCGGTGGGGGAATGTATTGAGACCGATTTACCCACCCGGTATATCGTTCGCCTTAGCTTCCGTTATATGAACGCTTTGTCTAATTTGAATAGCACCACCTTACCCGGGTGGTTCGCGGACATTAATGGGGTTAGTTACTGGGCGCCAGATCAAGAAGCCATAAATACCTTGATTAACGAGGAATTTTTGCAATAATGAGGGAATCGCCCATGAAAGAGAAAGACCCGCCCTATTTGGGGCATCGCCAAAGAGTAAAAGACTTGGCTTTGAAAAGTGGTTTGGATGGCTTCGCTGGCCATCAGGTATTAGAATTGCTGCTCTTTTATGCCATGCCGTATAAAGACACCAAAGAAGTAGCTTATCGGCTGATTCAACGTTTCGGTACATTTGGCGATGTATTGAATGCAGATTATGAGGCATTGCTACAGGTGGAGGGTGTTGGACCAAATACCGCGACCTTGCTTACACTGATGCCAGAATTCTTCCGCCGTTATGAAAAAGATCGCTTTGGCGCCAAGGTACGTTTATTGGATCAAGCAACCATGATGGAATATGTCCGGCATTTATTTACCGGTTGCAGCTATGAGGCCTTTTATCTCATTGCTTTGGATAATAGTAATCATGTGTTGAATGCCGTAAAAATCAGCCAAGGTTCCTTGACGGAAGTTGCTATTTATCCTCGGTTGGTGGTAGAAGCTGCGCTCAATTGTCGGGCAGATAGCGTGGTCTTAGCCCATAATCATCCCAGCGGAGATATGCGTCCTTCCGCTGCGGATATCGATTTAACTCAGCGGATTTGCGCAGTATTGGAAGAGATCGGTATCTCTGTGCTAGATCATATTATTATGTGCGGTGAGCAGTGTTTTAGTTTTGTGGAGAAAGGCTTTATGGTAAAGCAATTAAGGTGAAGGCATGACTTTTGTACATTTACACAATCATACGGAATATAGCTTGCTGGACGGGGCGGCAAAAATTAATAACCTGGTAAAACGGGTGGCGGATTATGGTATGCCTGCTTGCGCCATTACGGATCATGGGGTGATGTACGGCGCCATCAGCTTTTACAAAAAATGTAAAGAGCTGGGAGTAAAGCCGATTATCGGCTGTGAGGTTTATGTGGCGCAGGATCGTTTTGCCCGTTCCGGTCGGAAGGGAGACAATGCTTGCCATTTGGTTTTGTTGGCAGAAAATAATCTGGGCTATCAGAACCTTTGCCGTCTGGTTTCTCGAGGCTGGTTGGAAGGTTTTTATTATAAACCCAGAGTTGACCATGAATTGCTTCGTCTTTATCATGAAGGTCTGATTTGCCTTTCCGCTTGCATTGCCGGGGAAGTGCCGGAGCTTTTGCTGAACGATCAGTATGAAGAGGCAAAGGCAACGGCCGCGGAATATCGGGATATCTTTGGGCCGGATAACTACTTTATTGAATTACAGGATCATGGCCTGGCGGAAGAAAAGAAAGCCATGCCGCAAATCATTCGTATTGCCAAAGAGCTAAACATTCCTATGGTGGTCACCAACGACTTGCATTACGTGGACGCAAAGGACGCGGAAATGCATGATATTTTGTTGTGCATTCAGACGGGCAAACTCCGCAGCGATCAGAACCGTATGCGCTTTGCCAACGATCAATTCTATCTCAAAACAGAAGAAGAAATGGCCAAACTTTACCCGGATTATCCGGAAGCCATGGAAAATACCGTAAAAATCGCCGAACGTTGCAATGTGGATTTTACTTTTGGCAAATTATTCATGCCCAATTATGTAGTGCCTGAAGGTTATACCCTGGAAACCTATTTGCGCCACTTATGCGAAGAAGGGTTGAAGGAACGCTATCCAGTCATTACAGAGGAAATCCGCCAACGTTTGGAATATGAGTTTGATGTCATCATTAAGCTGGATTTCCCAGGCTATTTCCTGATCGTTTGGGATATGATCAATTATGCCCGGCAGCATGGCATATCCGTTGGCCCGGGCCGCGGTAGCGCCGCTGGCAGTGTGGTAGCGTATTGTTTGCATATTACGGATATCGATCCGCTTCGTTATGATTTACTGTTCGAACGTTTCTTAAATCCTGAGCGCGTTACCCCGCCAGATATTGATACGGATATTTCTGATGTACGCCGGGGTGAGGTGGTGGATTATCTCTACCACCATTACGGCGAAGATAAAGTTTCCCAGATTATTACCTTCAACGTCATGCTG